>CAIYQV010000206.1 GCA_903928365.1 uncultured Flavobacteriia bacterium | reverse complement strand
GGATCAACCAGTGAGCCAAAAGGTGTGATCATTACACACGATAACCTGCTGGATAATTGCAATAACGTCGTTGATCACACACCAATCGGCGTTTCATGGTTGCCACAATACCATGACATGGGTTTGATCGGTTACTACTTGTTCTTTGCATTAAAAGGGGGAACCACTTATGGTTTTTCGCCTACAGATTTTATTTTGAAACCTGCTCTTTGGCTAGAAACCATTACTAAGTATAAAGGAACAGCTACATCTGCTCCTAATTTTGCATTTGATTACTGCCTTCAGGAGGGAAAAATTAGTGATGAGGTACTCGAAACATTGGACCTCAGTTCTCTTCGCTTCGTAATGAATGCAGCTGAACCCGTAAAGCCAACTGTTTATTCATCATTCATTCAAAAATTAAAGCCCTATGGCCTTCATCCTGAAGCTTCATTTACTGCATATGGTTTGGCCGAGAATACCCTTGCAGTAAGCAATTATGGTAGAGCAATCCACTATTTTGATCCCGGATCCTTAAAGGAAGGAAATGCATTAAAGCTTATTGGATCTTCTGGCTCTCAAGAAGGAATTGCTTTAATGAGTTGTGGAAAGACGCTTGGAGATACAGTTGTAAAGATCGTTAATGTAGATAATCAACCCTATGAGCTGGATAACGGCAAAGTGGGGGAGATCTGGGTTAAGGGATCTAGTAAAGGAAAAGGTTATTGGAACAATCCGGAAAAAACGAAAGAGATATTTCACGCAACAATGGCAGGGGATGAAGGGCAGTGGCTACGCACCGGTGATCTGGGGTTTGTTCTAGATGATGAACTATACGTTTGCGGAAGAATTAAGGACATGATAATCATTCGTGGTCAGAATTATTACCCTCAGGATGTTGAGTCCCTTTTTGAAGAAGATCCACATGTTCGTAAAGGCTGTGTTTCGGCTTTTTCAGTTGGATCGAAAGACGGGACTGGACTTACGGTTGTTGTGGGTATAAAGAATAAGCGTAATCTGCCTGATTTTGAGCATATAAATAACCGAGCTGTTAGTTTGCTGGGGATTCCGGTCGAACGAGCGATCGCAGTCTTGGCAAGAGATGTCGCGAAAACTAGTTCCGGAAAGATCCGAAGACTGGAAAATAAACGCATGCTCGAAGCCGGTGAATTTGAGGTGCTATATGAATACAAATCAACACATCAAACCAAAGACGATTCTTATCAAAGACTGAACTCGAATGCTGAAATAGATGCCTTGTTTACCCTTTATGGTTTGACAGGGAGTGAAACGTCCACTTTGGGCGATTCAGGATTGGATTCCTTGAAACTGGCTGAATTTGCACATGATCTGAAGGAACTTATTGTACGTTTCCGGTTTGAAGATCTGGCTGAAGAAGTCGATCTGAGAATCCTTCAAAAAATAGCCGTTGCTGAATTGTATGATATTCTGTATGATCTCAGTATCACCAGTCGCATGGCCCGATTCAGGTTCAAACGTTCACTGGCAAGGATCAATGCGGAATATGGTGAGATCGAACGGAAATTAATGATTCGGGATTCGTTGATGGATCAAATCGCAGATAAACCTGAACACTTTTTAAGTAGAGCTAATGAAGGAAAGATCTTACTTACAGGCGGCACAGGATTTTTCGGTCCTTTCTTGATTAAAAGTCTGCTCGAACAGCAGCATGATAATATCGTGGTTCTTGTCCGTTCGAATGACTCACACGCGGGATTTCAGCGCCTAAAAGAGGCTTTTTTAACCATCGGGTGTAGCGAGATTTTGTTGAATGAATTTATGACCAGAGTCTCTGTGGTATGTGGTAGTTTGGATCGCCGTCATTTGGGTTTGAATGAACAAGACTGGGATTTTCTGTCGAAGAATATTCATGCAATCTACCACAACGGAGCATTGGTGAATTACCTGCTTGATTACGAGGCCATGCGCGGAAGTAATGTGGAAGGTACTAATGAGGTAATACGCCTAGCAAACAATCAACGACTAAAGGTCCTGAACTACATTTCGACCACTTTTATTTTTGGATGGTCAACCAAGGATGTGCTCTATGAGACGGACTGCAATGAAGAAATGGCCTTGCTAGATTTTGGATATAGTCAGAGCAAGTGGGTATCCGAAAGACTTGTTGAAAATGCCCGAAAGAAAGGTTTGCCCGTAAGGATCTTCAGACCTGCCCTGATCTCACCTTCGATCGACGGGAAAGGGTACAACTTTGATATTTCCATTCGATTATTATCCTTTATGCTCAAATACGGAATCGGAACCTCTGCAAAGAACCAGGTAAGTTTTACGCCTGCTGATATTGGAGCGAACAATATTGTTGCTATTTCGTTGGTCCCTGAAAGCGTCAATCATACATTTCATGTGACTAGAGATGTATTTTCAAGTATGCAAGATGTAACGGCCATACTTAGTCAATTAGCAGTGAGGGAATTCAGGAATTATCCATTGAAGGAGTTCGTTCCGGAGGTTATCAGTCTTTGCAAGAAGGATGACATCTTGTTTCCCTTGCTTAACTTCCTGGTTCGTTCGGTAGATAATATCAGTTCAATGGAGTTTAAACGTTATGACAACAGTAATTACCAGAAATTCAGGAAACTTTCCCCATTCGGCAAAGAAGATGATACTCTGGAGGCAGTTGTGAATGGGATCTATCAGTTCATGACCAATAATCATATTATAGAATCAGAAAAAAGTGAAAATGAAAAATAAAAATATCATTCCGAAGATCTCGGTCGTGGAAACCTTGCTCGACACACCTGAAATGCTGAAGAGTCCCGTTGTAGTATTTGAGAAATACAGAAAAAAACTTGGCCCGACCTTCCGTTTTAGATTCGGAATCAGAGATACGATCGTTACTGCTGATCCTGAATTACTGAAGCATGTCCTGAAAGACAATAACGACAATTATCACAAGTCACATATCCAGACAGAACGATTCGTTGAATTTCAGGGGGTCGGGTTGACAAATAGTCATGGTGATTACTGGCTACGTCAGCGAAAATTACTAAGTATGGGCTTTACGCGTGGACGTTTGGCGGAGATCCTACCTATCCAGTTGGAAGTACTTCATGATTTCCTGAAAACCTTTGATCAAGCAACAGAGAAGGGAATTGTTGATATTCATGAGCAAATGGTAAAGTTCACACTTCTTACGGTCGGGAAGTCACTTTTTGGGAAGCAGATGAAGGAAGAAGAACTGGAAAAATTTGCAGCGGCCATTGCGGATATCCAGCGATACATTGTGAAAAAAGTTGTCCAACCATATCTCATGCCTTGGTTTTACCTCACCGGCCAGGATAAGAAATACCATAAGGTCAGAGAAGAAGGGGACCAGATTATTATTGATTACATCGAGGAACGAAGGAAAAAACCGGGAGAAGGCAGTGATATTCTTGAATTGATCCTCTCGACACCATTCAAGGGAACAAATGAATTCATGAGTGATGAGAAGGTAAAGGTCGAGATCTTGCAGTTGCTCGTAGCCGGAAATGAAACATCCACCACTGCGGCCACTTGGACTTTTTACATTATCGCGAAACATCCGGAGTGTTTACAAACGATTCGTCAAGAAATAGAGGAAACTTTTGGTGAGGAAGAAGTCAACTACAGCAGATTACATAGTTTAAAATATACTATTGCGGTTCTAGATGAAGCAATGCGCATGTATCCTCCTTTCTGGATGATCGATCGTGAAGCGCAGGTTGACGATGAGTTTAATGGGATGAAAATTCCAAAAGGGACAACAGTAATCCCATATATTTATGGGGTTCATCACAATGCTGAATACTGGAAAGACCCGGAGAAATTCGATCCTTTCCG
This sequence comes from uncultured Flavobacteriia bacterium, assembly GCA_903928365.1. Taxonomy (GTDB): domain Bacteria; phylum Bacteroidota; class Bacteroidia; order Flavobacteriales_D; family Crocinitomicaceae; genus M0103. The sequence goes on along the minus strand of CAIYQV010000206.1, from coordinate 1,998 downwards.
TTTTTTAGGAGAAAGTGGTGATAAGATCCATCCGTTTGCACATATTCCTTTTGGAGGTGGACCAAGGGTTTGTATTGGTCAGAACATGGCCAAAATGCAGGTGTTGTTGGTGATGAGTGCAATCGTCAGAGCTTACGATTTTGAACTAACTGATAAAAAGGAACTTGGCTTACATGCCATGATGTTGCTTAAACCAGATGGACCGGTCAATATGAAGTTTCATCGGATCCGAAATTAGGGTCCGGTTGGATGCTTTCCCATTTTTCCTCGATATCACGGGCAAGTTCAGGTGAGGTTATGTAGTTAACCTTCTGATGATCCCGCTTCAAGATTAGTTTCTGCTCGACTTGTTTTATCGGTAATACCCCTAACTCCAATTCGTCATATATCCGATTTAAAGTTTCCATCGGTTCGCTGATAAGTTCCTTGAAAGTAAGTTCATAGAGCTGTTCCGAAGGAATTTGTTTTCTGAAGTAGTGATAAGCTTCTTTCAGTTTGATATAGGAATTGATGCAATAACCTTGAAGTTGCTCGTCGTTCACCTTTTGAAAACTTACCTCTTTCTGAATAACTCTCCAGAAGTACATCGTGGAATGGTACACAGAAATTGGGTCGCGCTCAATGAAAACAAACTTAGCCTTAGGGTACCTTTTCAAAAGGTGATTTGCTCGACCGGTATCACCCGGAGATTTGACGATCACCCGTTTACCACCTGAAGCAAATGATATTTTCTTGATAAGAAAATCGTAGTCATCCAGCCAGCCTTCCTGATCTTTTGGTCGTTTTAACCCAATCATGCGACTGAACCAGTATTCATAACGCTTTGGAAAAATGTGGCCCCATGTATAACTGTGATCACTTAAACCTGCACACATAGCCGATTCTAGCTCTCCGGGCATATTCAGGTTCATGGTAACCCGTTGAAAGGAATAGGGAATCTTAAAAATCCTGCAGAAAGCATTCATGGGAGGCTTCAGCCATCTTTCAGTCAAGATGAAATGATCAATGAACAAGAATTGATACACGGAAATAGTTGTGTGGTTTGAATCGGCTTCTAAAAGCTCCTGTAAATGAGTTGTTCCGCTGCGCCAATGACCAAGAATAAAAATCGGATCCTCTTGTAGTTCATGTTTTCGGATCTTCCTTTCAAAGAGCAGTATTTCTGTTAAACGAAATGGTTCGAATAAAATGTAGCGAAGCAAGAACAGGATAAATACCGGTATTCTCCGAAAGCTCACACCACCGTTCTGAAAAGTGATCAATAGTAATTTCCCTAAGGGGTAAAAGGGAAGTTTTCTAAGTTTTGAATGCATTTTATTCAAACAAATAACAAATTTTTCTTGCCACATGATCGTGTAAGCTCGATTTAAAAGTAGGGATTCTTTCAAGATATTTACTTAATTTTATAGAGCTTATTGAAAATTGACAGCTAAGGATTTATACAATGATCGATTACAAATTCATACAGACTTCTAACAATGATTTTCAGCGGAAGCTGCAGGAAAGGGTGAATGATTATTTCGCGAGGAACGAAATTGTCAGAAAAGCAGATAAATCGATGTTCTGGAAGACTTTTTTTGCTTTTGGATTCTATGCCTTGGTTTATGTTGTGATTCTTTTCGGTTCGATTTCAAATCTGGGCGTTTATTTCTTTTTGTGGGTTTTACTCGGTCTAGGGCATACCTTTATTGGTATTTGCGTGATGCACGATAAAGTACACGGGGCATATACAAACAATAAATTCGTTTCTTTTTTACTTGAAATTCCGATCCTTTTAATCGGTGTTGAATCTAAGATCTGGTCGATCGAGCACAACATCATTCATCATAATTATACGAATGTGAATGGGATCGATCAGGACATCAATCCGCGCTTTTTTTTTCGTTTTTCAAAAGATCAGCCGAAACGGTGGTTTCATCGCTTTCAACATGTGTACGCGACGTTTTTATATGGCTTGTTGACCATTGAATGGATAACCTTGAAGGATTTCAATACAGT
>CAIYQV010000205.1 GCA_903928365.1 uncultured Flavobacteriia bacterium | reverse complement strand
TCCCTGAATAGATCAGATGTTTCCCATCAGACCCCACTTTCAATCCACCTTTATCTGCAGATTCCAGTACTTCAAAATTCACAAACTCTGTTTGTGTGAATCCAAGTTTTGACGTCAGAACAATGCGTGCAAAATAGATCCCTGCAGTTGGAGGCTCGAAACGGATGCGAAAGGAATAACTGGTAGTATCCTCAATCCACTTATTGTTGCGCAAATCACGCTTGAATTCCTGATAAAAGAATCCACTGCGTCTTTGGATCAGGTTGCCGTTGGAATAAAACTCTGCTTCAACGGTCAGATCGTGACGATTATAGGGATTCAGTTTACGCTGTGATTTAGAAGAGTTAGCAAAAAAAGCCTCTATACAATTATCGATATCTGCACCTAAATCAATCCCCATCTCGACTTTTGAACCTTTTGAAAAAACAGGCTGTAGATCAGGCCCTCGCTGGCCGAACCATGCAAGCGCATGAATTGCCTTTTGAGACGGATCATTTCTTTGAGCTATGGGAAAGGGTTTGAGCGGCTGCGCCTGGAATGAGCAAGGAACAAGGAGCAAGGAGAAAAGAGCAGTTAAACTGAGGAAAACGGTACGTATAATTGGCATATCAATCAGTGTTTGTGTTTGTGAGGAACAGGATCATACCCATGACCACCACCCGGTCTGCAGGATGCGATTCGTTTTATCCCAAGCCATAATCCTTTGAAGGGGCCCCACATTCGTAATGCGTCGATCATGTATGAAGAACAAGATGGCGTATATCGGCAAGTAGGTGGAAAGATCGGCGAGATACACCATTGGTAGATCTTTACCAAAAATATGAGCGGAAAAGAAAGGATCCTGAAGATGTAGGTCATGCACAAATGTACATTTACACATTGAACTGTGCGTAACTGAATCGTTAAAATCGCGCTATAAGTTGCATAAAAAGGGCTTTTTGGCTACTTTTATCGGGCTGTTATAATCCATTTTCCTTGCGATCAATTGTACTCATAGGATGTTTGTTTGTTGCTTTTTTCATGAAAGCACAGCCTTTTAACTCCTGGGAGGAAGAAAAGATCGAAGTACACAATCGCGAATCCATCAGCACCATCCTTCATGCAGGACCGATTTTTGAAGAACGCTGGGATATGTTGCCTCAACCACAGTTCTGGATGCAGATCATGCGCTTGTCCCCGGATTCTTGCCTGATCAATGTAGCCGCATCACGCCAGGTTTTGGTTAAAATGTCACTCAAGGATTGGCACCGTCAAACAGAAGCGGAAAAATCCATCTTTAGAGATAGCCTGAGAAGTTCATTCGGACTGGCAGCAGCGGAGCGCATCAATGTAACCACCGGTAAAAATGACTTTTACAAATTCAAAGAGGTATATCCTACCCTTACAAAAGGTGTAGAAGCATTTGAAAAGAATGGCGTAGATCCTTGGTACGCACAAGCAATCCTCTTGATCGAAAGTCCAGGACAATTGGCGAAATCAGTGACAGGTGCTTACGGTGCATTTCAGCTCATGCCTGGAGTAGCGCGCGCCCAAGGTTTAATCGTGAATGAAGTCACGGATGAGCGCAAAAATTTTGATCGTTCGGCCTATGCCGCTTCGAGATTGATCAAGCGCATATGCATTCCTCAAGCAAAAAGAATTCTCGATGCACACCAGCTCAGTTATGACGAGAGCGACTTATGGTTCCGTCTGTTCGTATTGCACGTATACCACGCTGGTGCAGGTAACGTGAGTGCAGTCGTAGCTAAGATCAATCCTGAAAAAGGTGATCAAGACCTCATCACACGCATGTGGCAAACGTCAGCTGGCGGATTTGGTAATAACTCACAAAACTATTCTCAGCTTGCTTTAGCCGCACAACTCATCCTGCACAATATGATCTATGAGCATTGTGAGCAGATCTTTGATTGTGCTTCGTTTTATTGAGGTGGCACTTACCTGCACTTTTCCAATTTATGAATTGTCTTTGAGCCGTATTTCGCTTCGGAAAGACCTTGCCAAAAAACCTCATTTTCCCATTTGATAACTAATATCCAAACTGCTGCAAAGAATACAGAGTGAATCATAGATATACTCATCGAAACTCAACTTGCCAATCCGCCAATCTTGCCTTCGAGTTCTTTGAACAACAGATCAACGGCTTGCTTCAGCATATTCCCATTCTCTTTTTTAGCTTTGATGAGCAGTGTTGAGCCCTCATTATCCATTTCAAAATGGATATACTTTATTAGGTTTATAACCTTTAGTTCGTTTTCAAATTCAAAAGAGCCAAGATCCACACCATCCAGATTCAGGAATAAATGCATTCCCTTCGTGCCGAAATCCTGACAACCTTCGGGTAATTGAAGCCTTCCACCTGACGAAGCAGCATAAGCCTTATTACTCGAAACCCACAATCCGTCCTTATCAAGCTTTACTTCTTGCATCCCCATGGCATCGAGAAACATTTTCCCTTGTTCTGCCATCATTTGACCTTGTTTTCCCAGACCAACAAAAAAATTGAAATCGGACATTCCTTCATCCATATTTGGAGATCCAACCAAGACTGCTCCTAATTCTCCTGTCAGCATATTTCCAAGCAAGTCCTTCCCTCCCATGGCCATCATCATCGCAGCAGGTCCACCGGCAGATTCACCAAGCTCCTTAAGCGTATTTGGGGAATAGGTTTCCAGGAAATCCTGCAATTTACGCATGTCCATATTCATAGAAAAACCAATCGTTGGCTTACCGCTTCCCAATCGCTTAACGATCCCTGCCCCATCATCAGAACGAAGGAACATTTTTTCCATCAGTGCATCTGAGAACAGGTTTTTTGTATTCATCACGACCTGACCCTCTTCGAAATTAAGCGTCGTCATCATATAGGAATCTTTCACCATTTCGTCCACTTCCTTTCGTTTGGAAGCGGAAAGATCCTTCAGTTCCGTATTAGATGTACTATACATATTTTGCATACTTACACCTGCCACAAGATCTGCTTCCTCCTCCAGGATTTCTTCGATCCTTCCCTCAGCAAGGTCTTTTTGAGCATCATCAAATGCCTTATTCAAAAGAGCCTTCGCATCAAAATCTCCTTTCTTCGATAGAATTACCGTGAGGTTGTTTTTCGTTCCAAGAGCCATGTCTCCATCCGAAAAATAATGCATGCCGTGATCTTCTTCCATGTCGTAGCCTTGCTGCGTGATCTTTGCCGCGAGTGTATCCGGATTGACTGTTTCGATAAATGCTATAAATGCAGATGGCGTTCCGTCTTCGAGAAAAGGTCCTTCCAATGCAAAATGTACTGGTGTTTCGAGATTTACAGCTCCGCTCAATTCATTCAGATAACCATTGAGGATTACCCCCACCTTGGGCATTTTCTTGTACTCCGCTTTTTCGAGCAGTGCATTCAGATCGATCTTCCCGAATGTCACCACTGTTGGATTAGCTTGTACGAATGCTGAAAGGTATTCACCCGGAGTTCTGCTGTCCTTGCTGTTACCGCAAGAGGCGAGGATAAGGGCACCAAGAATTGCAAAAAGGAAATTTCTCATGAGATCTTAATTTATTCAAAAATACAATTTATTACGGCTCTCTTCAACGCATAAAATGTGCCACTATCGTTACCTTTGTATTATGCACATGATCGAACCATTTTACGGTTGGCGCAGTTATTATATTGCCTCAGAAGACGAGCTCTCTCCGTTTTATGAACGGATGTATAGTGAGTTTGAATTCAGCAATAAGATCTATAATTTCTACATTCATCCGCAATGGGATCACTTTGGTTCTCCTACCCTTTTCATGAAGATCCTATACGCGGATTACGAAGATCAATTTGCGATGATCGAGTTGATTGGTGAATGGAACGATGCCATTGAAAATGACATCATGCTACTCAAACGTGATATCATAGAGCCCCTCATGAAAAACGGGATTGACAAGTTCATTTTAATTGGTGAAAACGTGTTGAACTTTCATTATTCCGACGACTGTTACTACGAAGAGTGGTTTGATGATGTAGAAGACGGTTGGATTGCCATGGTCAATTTTCATGATCATGTCATCCGAGAATTCGAACGCATCAACATTGATCATTACTTTGTCATGGGAGGAGAGTTAGAAGAAATCGAATGGCGCACGTATGCGCCTTTTCAATTCTATCTCAAAGTTCAAGAGCTAGTTCAGAAACGACTCTCCTGAAAACAATAATCAATTAACTACCTGAACCTTCGCAGAAGCCGTGTTGTTGTTCACAAGCAAGTGCACCAGGTACATTCCGTTCTTCAGATCAGATGGAAGTTGTATCTTATGGGTGTTGTCGCCAACGAGCGAAGATCCGATCTCACTTTTAAACACGCTTCTTCCATTCATGTCCACAAAGTTCATGGTCATTTCACCAATAAACAAGGACGAAAAACTAAGAATAACAGATCTATTCGTTGCATCATAGGAAACTTTCATGCCAGACAAGGGAGAAGATTGTTCCTTAACTCCTGTACCACCCTGAGCTGTTACCGTATGTTGTGAAAGGTAAATCTGATCTGAAGCTGGTCCGCCGTCATTATTTGCTTTATTAGTAGCCACATAAAAGGTAACATTTCCGACATCTGTGGAAGGAGCGGTCCAATTCCAAGTCCAAGTTGATGTTGAACTCGTATTACTCGCAGAATTATGGTTTGCATACTTCTTCGCGCTACCATTTATGGAAGTAGTCGTTCCAGCCGTAAATGATCCTGCCATCAGATCATTCGCATCCAAAGCCGTGGCCTGAAATCCTTTTTTCGAAGGATTAGACGACATGGTCAATGAAACAGTATAGTTCGAACCAGGAATATATTGGGTAACTGGTGCAGCCCCATTCATGACAACAAGAATGTTCTCATTACTCCCATCCAGCACATTGCCGGTATGACAAGCTGTACAATTTGACTCATTAGGCGCACCTGTTCTACCCGGAGCAGCACCGCCTCCATTCCTTATCTCTTTCGAATGATATTTCGTCAAACTTGTTGAAGTTGCATTCTGCAATGATAATCCCGCTATCGAAGCAATAAAAATTGGAAAGATGTACGATTTTTTCATTTTAGTTTCTTTAAATTAATTATTTTGTTTCCCCTGGCTTATCCAGCAGGAGAATTGTGAGATCAGAGAGTCGTTCAAAGCGGGGCCTCCTAAAGGCATCAATTGGACACCTGATCCACTGAGTGAATTAAGAACCAACGTTGCATTCGCAGCGATATTGGCATGCGTTGAGAGATCCGGAGAAGTTGCACCGGCGCTATGACAAGAAATACAGTTGTTGTCGATCATTGGTTTGATCTGTGTGGAAAAATGGATCGTGGTACTTGAAACACAATCAGTAGAAACCTTGTCTTTTTTACACGAACCAAAGCCAAACAAAATGATGGTTCCAAAAACAAATACAATAGCGTTCTTTTTCATATTAACGAATAAATAATGGTCTGATCGCATACCAAATGACTACCGGAAAAAAATGCATGGTCATCG
>CAIYQV010000204.1 GCA_903928365.1 uncultured Flavobacteriia bacterium | reverse complement strand
GGAACGATTCAGAATGATATCTTAAAAGAATTCATGGTTCGCAATACCTATATCTATCCTCCTTCACCTTCCATGCGGATCATTTCGGATATTTTTGCCTTCACTTCGCAATTCATGCCGAAGTTCAATTCCATCTCCATTTCGGGATACCACATGCAGGAGGCAGGCGCAACAGCAGCTATAGAACTTGCATACACACTTGCAGATGGCCTTGAGTATCTGCGTGCCGGAGTGAATGCAGGGATGAAAATCGACGATTTTGCTCCGCGACTCAGTTTCTTCTGGGCAATTGGAATGAATCATCACATGGAGATTGCAAAAATGCGAGCGGGCCGACTCATTTGGTCCAAATTGGTCAAACAATTCGATCCTAAAAAAGAGAAATCACTCGCTTTACGTACGCATTGCCAAACATCAGGATGGAGTTTAACCGAGCAAGATCCCTTCAACAATGTTGCTCGTACCTGTATTGAAGCTTTGGGTGCAGCACTGGGAGGAACGCAATCGTTGCATACGAACGCATTAGATGAAGCCATTGCCCTTCCGACTGATTTTTCAGCAAGAATTGCACGAAACACTCAATTGTATTTGCAACTTGAAACAGGAATCACTTCTCATATCGACCCGACAGGCGGAAGTTATTACATTGAGAAGCTCACAACTGAACTTGCTGAAGAGGCATGGAAACTCATTGAAGAAGTAGAATCGCTTGGTGGCATGGCAAAGGCTATTGAAACCGGAATCCCTAAAATGCGCATCGAAGAAGCTGCAGCCAGAAAACAAGCACGTATCGATTCAGGAAAAGACGTTATTATAGGTGTGAACCGTTACCAAGTGGACGATTCTGAAAAAGAGCAATTGGACATCCTGGAGGTTGACAACACGAAAGTGAGACTGGCACAAATCGAACGCTTGAACAAAATGCGTTCAGAAAGAGATCAGCATGCTGTTCAAGAATCATTAAAAGCCCTGGAAGAAGCAGCGCGAAGTGGAAAGGGAAATCTACTTGAATTAGCTGTCGTTTGTGCAAAAAACCGAGCCAGTCTTGGAGAAATATCCGATGCCATGGAACGCGCATTTGGCAGATACCAGGCTACAATCCGCTCTATCTCGGGCGTATATTCTCATGAAGCTATGCAAGACACCGATTTTCAATTAGCACGAGATTTAACTGACAAATTCTCGAAACTGGAAGGAAGACGACCTCGAATCATGATTGCAAAAATGGGTCAGGACGGGCACGACAGAGGAGCAAAGGTCATTGCCACCTCATTTGCTGACATTGGATTTGATGTAGATATCGGACCACTCTTTCAAACTCCGGCCGAAGCCGCAAAACAAGCGGTGGAAAACGACGTGCATATACTTGGCGTATCCTCATTGGCTGCAGGACACAAAACACTCATTCCACAAGTCATCGAAGAACTGAAAAAGCTACATCGAGAAGACATCATGGTGGTAGCTGGTGGTGTTATTCCACAACAAGATTATGACTTTTTGTACAAGGCGGGTGTGTTCGGCGTTTTTGGTCCAGGAACTAAAATATCCAAAGCAGCACAGGAAATATTGCAGCTTTTACTTAAAAGTGTTGAATAATAAACAGCAAGTTGCGAATTCAAATTATCACAGCAGAAACTTTTGTACTTTCGGCATGAATATTGAAAACCACTGCGAAAAATTAAACGAATGAAACAAATTGTTGCCTCTTTATCTCTACTGTTCCTTGGAAACATCGCTTTTTCACAAGCACCTGGATATGATGATCTGAAGATCCTTTATGCAGATGCAAATTACGAGAAGCTTGTGAAAAATGCTGAATCCTACACCATGAAGGAAGAACTGAAAAAGGACCCCATTCCTCAGATTTATCTGGCTAAAGGTCTTTACAAGATTTCCCTATCCGGTACAGCCGATGAGAAATTTAAAAATGCGTACAAAGATGCAATCGGTGCTCTTTCTAAAGCCATGAAAATTGCCAAAGACAGCATTGAACTACTCGGTGATCATATGGAATTCATTAATCAATTCCAGGGCTCAATGGTCGAAATGATCAGCAATGATCTTGCAGCGAAAGACTATAATAAAGCTTCAGGATGGGCATTGAAATATTACAAGATCACTGCGAATCCAATTGGAGCAAAATACCTGGATGGTGCTACCAAGTACAGAAAAGCAGACAAGGGAGGAGCCAATGCACTTTGGAAAGAGGCTGAAACCATGTTGAAAGGAATCTCTTCCTTAGACGAATGGACAGAAGCCGATAAAAACCTGTTGAAGATTGGTGTGATGGAAACAGCTGAGTGCTACGTAGCCGGCAAACAAGTTGAAAAAGCAAAGGAGGCCATGAACAAAGTGGCTCAATGGTTTGAGAACGATACAGAATTCAAAGAGAAATACGACTCTTTAGTGAATTAATTTAAAGCCCGAAAGGGCTTTTTTTATGTTAACATCTCTCGTTTCAAAACTCAGTCTATTCCTGTAATTTAAGGTTACTTTTCGCGTTATTTTTACACTATGGAACTTCGTAAATACGCGAAATATTACAAGAACAAATTCATTGTCGCCAGTTTTCTCTTTTTTGTTTATATCCTGTTTTTGGATGATGTAGACATCTTTACGATCGTCAATCAAAACCGAAAACTTAACAGATTAGAAGCAACACGAAACGAAGTAAGGGAGAAATTGGACTCCACACGCACACTTTACAGAGAACTTCGTACAACTCGTGCACTGGAAAGTTTTGCTCGTGAGAAAAAGTTCTTTAAGCAAAAGAACGAAGATATATTTGTAATCACCTACGAATAGTTCTGGTTTATTTACAACAGTATTCTGCGGTTTTCCTTTGATGGTGAATAAACGAACACTTATATGGATCTTGGCTGTAGTTACGCTACTCCTTTTTACAGCGATCTTCATTGTCCTATATGTTCCTGAAAAAGTCCATGAGGACAGATTTCAACCAGTAGGTGATACGCCACCCAAGGCAAGAATTCTAATTGATTACTCCAAACCTTCTTTTCGCAAACGACTATGGCTGATGGACGGAGAACGAGTCCTACTAAACACATACGTTTCTCACGGCAAAAACTCAGGTTATGTGTATGCACGTAATTTTTCAAATACTGAAAACTCTCTTAAATCCTGCGTTGGTCGTTTCGTTACTTCTGAGGTCTATTACGGAGATCATGGCCTTAGCATGAGGGTGATCGGTCTTGACTCAACCAATTCAAATGCGTATAAAAGAGACATTGTCTTTCACTCAGCCGATTATGCAACGAAGAGATTCTTACTCACCCATGGATACCTAGGCCGAAGTCATGGTTGTTTTGTAACCAGTCCCAAAGACAACAAGAAGATCATCAATTACGTCAGAGAAAATGGTCCGATACCAGTTATTGTTTTGAAGTAACCAAATACGAATAGTTAATTCAAACGAAAATACCGTTCATCAAAATAGTTAACTAACAGCACCTTAGGAAAATAATATCGGGCAATCTGGTCATACGTATAACCCAATTTTGCCATCTTCATAGCTCCTTCCTGACAAAGCCCTACCCCATGACCGAATCCTCTTCCTTTGAGTACCACTTCTTCGCCTTCAGGATAACAAGAAAAGAACGTGGATTTTAAATCAAAGTGATCTCGAATATCGCGCAATGGAATACCAAACATGGGGTGTAAATAGAACGCAGCACGTTCAGGCTGATCAAATCGGCAGACCATGGAGGCACATAGACTATCATAGATCGGATAGCTGTATTTCAGCACTAAAAAATCAACCCACTCTTTCTGAGAGATACGTTTTTCCCAAGTCGCTTGCTTTGTATATATACAAAATGTATCCTTAAATGTGGTCAAGTAATCGATCTCTTCATTCCAGATCAGATGAGGTTCACAGGTTTGTCCACCGCAGTTTGCATGGAAATAGGCATCGATCAACTTACCATCGTAGGTTTGCATGACCATGTCATGCGTTTCCATTACAGCCGAGTCGATTTCAGGAGTATAGCGAACCATATTATAATAGGCCTGGCAGTGGACCCTGTCACAGAGATCAAAACCCTCTTTTTTATGCTTACCGAGGTATTTAAGTGCGTACGTTCTGCTTATCAAAGCCTGAACCTTATAATATTCTAGCTGCCTACCTGGACCTCCCTCGGATTCAACAACCCCAGCAACGTAATTATCAACGTCTACCAAATTGATCAATGTGATTCCTTTGGATCCGGCGGTAAGTTCAAAATCATCCTTATACTTTCGTTGCTTGAGGTTGGGAGACTTTGGCACAAGCACCAGTGACGTATTAGGTTGATTCTGAATAACATTTACTTTCGAAAAGACCCCCAAATCTTCGGTGCCTTTCCTTAAAGAAACGCTTCCTTTCTTCACATAAGAAACCTCAATGAATTCATTTGGGAGTATCGAACCAAAATCTATTGTATCGGCAATCACGGAATAACTTCCGTCGTTGTAAGATAGAGAAATGCGCTGAAGGTTATTGTCGCGAAACAATCCAATACGTAGTTGCTGTGCAGAAACAAAAGCACTCGAAAGAAGCAACGAAATAAAAAGAAAACGTTTCACCTTACAAAATTACATTCACCATGCACGACAATTAAGCCTCTGCATTCATAGTTTTCAACAAGGATTGTGCAACTTTTTCGCTTGCACCCCCCTGGCCCAGCATGGAATGTAATTCCGTATAATCCTGAAGCATTTGCTCTCTTTTGCTTCCACCTTTCAAAATCTTCGAAAGCTCTACCTTCATTCGCGCAGGATTGCATTCATCCTGGATCAATTCCGTCACTACCTCCCGATCCATGATCAAGTTAACCAGTGAAATATATCGGATCTTGATCAAGGCCTTTGCAATGTGATACGAAATACGTGAACCTTTGTAACAAACAACTTCAGGTATACCAATCAAAGCTGTCTCAAGTGTAGCTGTACCTGATGTAACCAAAGCCGCCTCCGAAAGTGTTAAGAGATCATACGTGTGACCAAAATAAACTTCTGCTCGATCTCCGAGGAATGGACTGTAAAAAGATGGTTCTAAGGATGGTGCTCCTGCCACAATGACTCGGTAACCATTAAAATCCTTAACAGCCTCCAGCATCAAAGGCAATTTTACAGACACCTCTTGTTTTCGACTTCCCGGCAATAGCGTAATGATTGGCTTCTGTGACTCTCCCTGAACCTTTGCAATGAATTCTTTCGAAGGCTTATAATTTTTCAATGCGTCCAATAGAGGGTGTCCAACATAGTTTACCCTGTAATTGAATTTTGCATAAAACGCTTCTTCAAACGGCAAGATCACATACATCTCATCCACAAACCGTTTGATTTTGTGCACTCTGGATTGTTTCCATGCCCAAACCTGAGGTGAAATATAATAATAGACCTTTATTCCCTGCTCATGAGCCCACTGCGCAATACGCAGATTGAAACCCGGGTAGTCGATCAATACCAATGCATCGGGTTTAAACTGGGAAATGTCTTTTTTACATATCGAAATGTTTCCTAAAATGGTTCGAAGATTCATTATGACCTCCACAAACCCCATGAACGCCAACTCTTTGATATGCTTAACAACATGTCCACCTGCCGCCTTCATCTCCTCACCTCCCCAACAACGTATCTCCAGCTCAGATTCATTTTGAAAAAGTGCACGAATGAGATTTCCACCATGCAAATCTCCGGAGGCTTCACCCGCTATTATGTAAATGCGCTTTCGTTCCGACATCATTTACATGATGAGATTAACATACACTATAAAAGGCAAATACACGATCGTTCCGAGAATAATCCCCATTGAAAGACCATAATTATTCCTGTTTATGAACACATAGAACCAAAGAAGATTTGAAATGATCGCCAGGGAAACCACTTTACTCATCGTTTGCTTACTCAAAACAAACATGTTCCAAATCTCCTCAAACGGATAGTTT
>CAIYQV010000203.1 GCA_903928365.1 uncultured Flavobacteriia bacterium | reverse complement strand
CAATGATTTCTTCATAAATATGTGATCTTTTCTTCATTATATATGTTTTACAAAAAAGTAAAATTGTCTACTCATGCATTGAGCTAGTTGAGATCACCTCCAGTTTATATTGTAATGATTGATCGTTTTAGGTTGATTTCGCGCATACTCTAACGCAACTTCACGATTGGAATTCACACGCAGTTTATCTAATTCATGATTTCGCTGGGATTGTTTTTCACGATAAGTTGCATCTCTACTGGATTCTCTTTCTATTTGAGCATCATCTCGTTTCATATTTTCTTCGGCAATCCGCATTTGTTCTTTCTGCGCTGCTACCTTGTCAGCATATTGTTTCATTTGAAAATCCCATCTCTTCTTTTCGTCTGCCTTTAATTTCGAATCAATAGATTTTATGAGGTTGTCCACATCTGATTGACAATTAGCAAGGGGATTGATCGAACTTAAAATTGAACCTGCTCTTTCCGCACCATCCGGATTTAAAGATGCCGACCATGCTGTTTTTGCTTCATTCAATTTGACCTTACATTCTGCATTGATTTTTTGCTGATAGATGAAGGTCGCAGTATCTAAACACTTGTTGTAGCATTCTTGACACACCTCAGGCACCACTGCTAAAGTGTAAATCGCCTCATCGTATTTTTCCAACTTTGCCAATGTCAAAGCATTTTTCAAAATAAAATCACACTGACTCGTATAATACTCAATGATCTTCTTTTTTCCAGTCTCAAGGAAATCAATGATCTCCTTATTCTTTGGATTGATGTTCTTGATAGCTTCAATAAAAGCTTTATTCTCATTGGTTCCAACTCCCTTGACGTTGAGAATGACATTTGAATACAGAGTGTTGTCAAGTGCATCACCAACGAAAAGTGTTATCTCCAAATTTTGAGCAACCATTTGAGGTGGACCGGGAATAATATCCTTTGTACCCATATTGACTGCCGCTGTAATTACAAATCGAGGATTCAGTTGACTCCCACCCATTCCATTATTCGTTGCAATCTGACTCAACTTGGTTGCGAGAAAATTTTTGGCTTCCGTCGGAACGTTCATGTCCTCCGGTAAATAGGTGTTCAGAATGATTCTTCCGAAATCGTCAAGTTTTTCCTGTCCTTTCGCTCCCTGAACAATAAAAAGCAGAACGAGAACTTGTAGTAGTCTTTTCATACGAAATAGTTAATGGTGTGGTATTTTGTTATTTCTCCCCGAGTACAATGATCGCTTCGCCTAATCCGCGTGTCATCAATTTCACTTCATAATTGAAAGGCTCTGCCTTGAGGTACTTTTGCAGTCCTTTAGCAAAACCTCTTGCATCAAGTGCGTTATTGTTGGCATCGTAAACCGGGATTCTTACCTGTTCAAAACGCATCACATTTTCAGATGCATCACTTAAACTAAAGCGCCCATTCACTGAATTCTTTTGAACCCATGCTTGAATATGATCGATTAGTTCTTCACCATTCACTTCTTCCTCGAGGTCATATTCCCAATTGTTCCATTTTTTCACTGTCAACCTTATTTCCCTTCCATTGGTTAAAAGATCTGTGAAATGCTGTTGAAGTTGATTGTTGAAAGGTTCAATATTCGCTAAAACGGCTTGTTCTAAAATAACCGGAATAATATCCTTGTTGTTTGGCGCACTGTTTCCACTAGATGAAGCAATTCTTTTTGAGGTATATGCATCGAATGCCTCAAGGACAAAAGAAACCACTTTGCCATCATCTGCTTTAGTCACATTCCACCAAATCTGAATAATAATATCGGCTTTTGCTTTGTTCTTCAATCGATCCAATGGACTTTCAACTAAAGTTGATCCGCTTGCACTACTTGACGTTACATTGTCTTCTGCGGTTCTAGCTTCAATGGCTTTCAATTCTTGTTCAGCATCTTTGAGAGGAAATCCTCTATCAATCATCAAAGATCCGATTTTGCTAATTACTTGGCCGAGTTCGGTATCTTCCTGAAAGGCTTGTTTGTAATTGGGTACTTTTTGTTTGGTTCCCTGATTATCAAATTCCGTCATAAAATAGCGTTGCTCACACCAATTATCGCTTGGGAGCACCATCAATGTTGGTTTTTTTGCTTGCCCAAATATCACGTTGGATGTTACAACGGCAAACAAGATGAGTAGTAGATTAGAAACTTTCATATTAGAATCCAGAGTTTAAAGGTTTGATAATTTTATTTTCTTCGAGGTACTTTCGCAAGTCTTTTCTCGCGATAGATACCTGATAGATTTTACAGGTCGCGGAAATATCATTTTTCGTGCCAAATGAATTTTCAGTTCCATCTCTTGTAAACCTCGACCATTCTCCCTTCTTGGAGAAAAAGCGTTTCTCAATAGCCTTAAAATTAGATCGGTCCTCTGGGGTATTCAATAAAGCCGGTTGCGTTGAACAACCATTTCCAGCGGCAATCCCGCTGAACAAGATAGCATGAATTGCTTCCTTTCGGGCATTTTCCATTTTATACTTCAAACCCTTTTTTGTATTCCAAATTCGAATAACAACATGAGCGTCGGTATTTAGAGAAACACATTCGGTTTGGTAGGAGTTATACTTTTTGTTTGACTGGGAAAAAGCAAAATTGTTCGTCGAAATGATAAGCGAAACAACGAGCAATGATAAAAAAATGTTTCTATTCGTTTTCATGATTAGATTTTAACGTATTCTAAAATAGCAATTTGAATTACTTTATCGTTCAAAATTTAAAAAATAGTTGTGAAATAATTCGAATAACATGCTATCACAGACGATTCCCCTAATTTCCCCTATTTGAATTAAAGAGACTAAATACATTTCGCTTACAATTTATTTGTTCGGAGAAACTAAATACTCTTTAAGTAAAGTCTCACCTAAGAAAATATAGTTTGCATTTCCTGATACCCTCTTCGAAAAAAGATTTTTTTTCTAAAATGTGTTTACCTTTCATGATGTTCGACATTTACTATAAAAGACGAATATGAATTATCAAGATGATGAGATCAAAAAAGAGCTGAAGGAGCTTTACAAAAAGTGGCCTGAAGTTCGACGGTTTCTTTCGAAACTTGGATGTAATGCATCAAATGCAGAGGACATATTTCAGGAGGCTCTCATAATCTATGTAAGGAAGAATCAGGATTCGGCGTTCACTTTAACGGTAGTCCCCATTCACTATGTGCGAAATACGTGCAAATTACTATGGTACAATCAATCCAGAAAACAAGGTAATCATCCCACTTACGAACTTGATCAGGATGTCATTGCGGTGAATGATGATTGGTTTAATAAAGAGGTAAAACTTGGTATTCTCGAAAAGTCCATTGAACAATTGGGTGAGCAGTGTCGACAAATTTTGCAACTGTTTTATGGTGCCGGAACTGCGATGTCAGAAATCGCCACGAAGGTTGGACTACGAAATGAACAAGTAGTTAAAGCACAGAAGTACCGATGTCTTCAAAAGGCAAAAGAACATGCCCGTGCTTTAGAGGTTGAAATCACTAAAAACAGTATGCCATGAACCCAGAAATAACAAAAGAAATCGAGCAATATATTGCCGGTGAATTGTCGGAAGAACAAAAAGTTCTTTTTGAAGAAAAAATGGCTTCAGACGAAGAATTGTTAAATGAAGTAAACCTTCAAAAGACCATTCATGAGGCTGCCCAACGGGCTTTTTTGAGAAATGAAGTCTTAAGCACTGCAAAGAACTTTCATTTCTACCAAAGAATGAAATGGGGTGGCATTGGTCTGGGAATAATCATACTGATTGCCTCGATAACAGCCATTTCTATTTTGAATACGAGCAAATCCGATTCACAATACGCAAAGAATGACCTACAACGGTTGACTGATTCTTTGAAAACAGTAGGGTTAATTGATAACCTCAACTCAGAGTTCTTTGTTTGGGTTGCTAAGGATACTGCGTTTTTATCTCAGGATGGTGTATTGGTGTCAGTACCTGAAAATGCTTTTCTTTTAGATGGTACACCTTATACTGATAACGCTGTGATCCAATGGCAAGAAGCGCTGGATGGGGCAACCATTGTCAAGGCAGGGTTAAGTACAACTTCCAACGGACGTTTACTTGAAACACAGGGGATGTTTAGCTTCACGGCGAAAACACTCGATGGCAAACAACTCACAATCAATCCTGAAGTTGGGGTATATGTTCAAGTTCCCGTAGATGATTACAAAAACGGAATGCAGTTGTTTGGCGGTGTTAAGGATGCAAATGGGATGATCAATTGGGTAAATCCAAAGCAACTGGAGAAAATACCGGTTCCTGTTCCAATGACTGAGCTTGATTTTTATCCTCCCGAATATGAGGCAAAACTGAACGAATTGAAAGCGGGAAAAGGAAAGAAATACCGTGATAGCGTTTATTTAAGTTTTGAGAATGATAATTTAAAACCTAAAGATGAGAGCATGTATGACATTGATGCCCATCCTGAGTTTGTACAAGTCAATAGTCTAGAGCAATTAAAAACCGATCCTAGGTTTCCGGGAAATGATCATGCCCTATGGATATTCTGCAATGATCAAGTAATTTATCCAAATGATGCATTAGAAAAAGAGGTTTCTGGTACTGTTTGGGTAAAGTTCCTTGTCTCAGAAACTGGTAATGTTTCAAATCCACGAATTGAACGTTCAGTTCATCCGAGTTTAGATGCAGAGGCACTAAGAATAGTTCGTTCCATGCCGAAATGGATCCCGGGAAGGAACAAGAATGATCAAAATGTTGCTTGCGAATTGATTTTGCCTTTGAATTTTATTATCCCCGGAGTCAGGATGAAAAAGAATTTCTACCCAGAAAATAGAAAGGATGACAGTGAATTAGCCGATAGTTCTAAGCATAGAATTAACGACAAGGAAACAGGATTCAAGCGGATATTACCTTCATCTGTATTGGCTTTCTGGAAATCAAAATTCAATAATACAATACTATCAACCCGTGAGTTTGAAGAAAGAATGAAGGAAATACATAAAACCTGTGATCCTTCCGTTCTGGAAATCTATGTGAAAAACATGAATAAACCCTTGTATGAATTGGATGAAAAAGTGGCAGCAAAAGGTCATTCCAAGTTCAAACATTTTGCAGACCAACAAGTAGGTGCCATTGATCTTAAAAACGCACATTTAGATGCATTGAAGGATTTTTATGCCAATGCTGTTCAGGAGTTAATTCAACAAGAGAAAACATTCAGGGATAGAGAAGATCGAAA
This sequence comes from uncultured Flavobacteriia bacterium, assembly GCA_903928365.1. Lineage (GTDB taxonomy): Bacteria > Bacteroidota > Bacteroidia > Flavobacteriales_D > Crocinitomicaceae > M0103. Next base: position 1,793 of record CAIYQV010000203.1, on the reverse strand, counting down.
ACGAGAAAAATGGGATAAGAAATTGAACAGAGAACGTGAAACAGAGTCTAAACGTACGAATACCCGCGAAGAAAAAGTATTCAATGAGGAGTATAAGCTTAACCTCAAAAATGTTAGAAAACAACTCGGACCAGTAGTCGGAGCAACTATTCACGGGCAAGGTACAATTTATAATATTGACCGGTATGTAATGGATGCTACTGCAGAAAGGACAAGTACCACGATAACTGATCCAGTCTCAGGTAAAACGGCCAAAATTCAATACAATGACTTTGAGTTTAGCATTGAAAACCATGAAGAATACAGTCAATTGTATGCTTATTTATTCCCTCGCGAATTGAATAGTTATCATCGATTGACCGGAAATGGTGGGGCTTTTGATTTTCCATTGAATGACGCTATGCAGTACTATCTTGTCATCGTGGGTATATCCGACAAAGGTTATTCATTTCTTCAATCCGAATCAGTTAAAGGCGGGGATCTGGGGGAATTGGTTCTTGAGCGAGTAACCGAGGAAAAAGTCGATGCCAGTATCCAAAAACTTAATTCGAAACGAGGAATACGTTCTTTTGACGTGAAACAAGAACTGAAATGGTTGAAAACGGAGCAACAGAATTATGTGGAGCAAAAAAGACGTTCCGATGATCGAAAATTCCGAGAGCAATTACGGCCAAAAGTGTTTCCGTGTGATTGTGAATCAGAGAATCAGATATCTGATATCACGATACCCCTGAATTGAGTTTATTAAAAGATGTTCAATGGATTAAACTATTTTTACAGAAAAAGAAAACCAAAATATTTTATGAACCTAATTATTACTAAAGATATGAAAAAAATAAGTTTGATGCTTCTATTGTTGCCAGTATCGGTACTTCTTTCTTGCGGATCGATGAATGTATATGTTAATCAAGAATCGACTTATTCGAAGAAAAATCCTATAACCATCAACAAAGCCACTGATGATAACAGTGGTACTTTGGGTGAATTGCAATTTCAACTTCAATCGAATGGGTATAAATTAATGTCATACGGAGCAGCTAAAAAAGCTCTTAATTTGGATAGTAAATCGGAAAAAGATAGTACTCACAGTGAGTTAACTAATTCAATAACATTCAATTCGATTTATGTACTTGATCTAAATTATGTCTACTATTATGACTCTTTCTTCTTTGCATACAGGAGCTTTTCGGCTACGATATCGGATTTAAAAACCGGAGAAATAGTTATGACAGCAAATTTCCGGGGTGATAAGTCCTGCCGAGCAGTGATAAGGGATCTGGTGACCAAAATGAATGAGGTGATCAAATAGTATTGGCGCTTTAATAATCTATATTTACTTTTTTTACACCCATTGACTATTAGTCAGATATGTCCAATTTGGACAATCAAATTAAGAGGAAAATATTATTTTTGAATTCAGCATGAAGATGAAAGCTACAATTATTCTCGTTTTATTTATTGGGATCGCAAATTTATGCAATGGCCAGAGCGCAGAGGATTATTACAAGGAAGGTCGGACTCATGCGGAATCCAAGAATTTTCTGAAAGCAATTTTATCCTATACATTAGCGATAAGCAAAAACCCTTATGAATGGCATTATTATCAAAGTAGGAGTTACGCGTATTTTGTAACGAAAGATGATACAAATGCTTTGAAAGATATTAATATGGCACTGAAACTCAATTTAAATATTGATTGTCTTTTAATTAGATCCCAAATACTCATTGAAATGCGAAATTACAAGGATGCAATTGAGGACCTGAACGATATTATTGATTATTTCCCTGAAGAT
>CAIYQV010000202.1 GCA_903928365.1 uncultured Flavobacteriia bacterium | reverse complement strand
TCTTCGGCCAACTGTTGAATATCGGTATCGGCTGCCATTCTTTTATAGGACTTAAGATAAGCCGCGCGATTCAACTGATCCAGATAGATACGCAATGCTTTTTCGATGATCTTGTTTTTTGGAAGAGAAAGTTCTTGTGCTTTATCTGATAAAGCCTGCAGTAGATCGTCGGGAAGCGTTGAGGTGAATGTTGACATAATATAAATATGAAATACAAATATAAAATATATTTTATGATTTCAAAATTTGAGAATTTGATTATTCAATTTTAGGGCACAGTAAATTATTCTCCGCCAAGCCAGTTATTCAAGAAGTAAAAAACGATTTTAAAGTAGTGCTTTGATCTCGAGAATGATACGCTCAGCAAGATCATTTGCCATCTGTTCATTCTGACTTTCGGAGTAGATACGGATGATTGGTTCGGTATTACTCTTGCGTAAATGCACCCATTCTTTGCCGATATAGATCTTAACTCCGTCAGTGGTGTCTACTTCTTCATGTGCGTAATTCACAGACATGAACATTAGGAGCTTATCGACATCGATATCGGGAGTAAGTTCAATCTTGTTTTTCGAGATCGTGTATTTCGGATAAGTGTCGCGTAATTCCGAAACCTTCATTTTTTTCTCAGCAAGGTGACTTAAGAACAAAGCAATTCCGACTAGTGAATCACGTCCATAATGCAATTCCGGATAGATCACTCCTCCATTTCCTTCACCACCAATCACTGCTCCGATCTCTTTCATTTTAGCAACTACATTCACTTCGCCTACAGCCGCAGCGGCATAGGTGAGTCCGCGTGCTTCAGTTACGTCACGTAAAGCGCGAGTAGAAGAAAGGTTGGAAACGGTTGGTCCAGGTGTTTTTGACAATACATAATCTGAAACAGCAACAAGTGTGTATTCTTCACCGAACACGCTTCCATCTTCACAAACGAGCGCCAGACGGTCGACATCGGGGTCAACCGTAATTCCAACATCCGCTCCGACTTCTTTGATCTTTGATGAAAGATCTGTTAGATGCTCGGGAAGTGGCTCCGGATTATGCGGAAAATGTCCGTTGGGTTCGCAATACAATTCTGTGATTTGTGTCACACCCAATGCACGCAATAAGGCTGGAACAAAAATTCCTCCGGTAGAATTCACCGCATCAACCACCACTTTGAAGTTTGCATTCCGAATAGCTTCAACATCGATCAAAGGAAGTTTCAAAATGGTGTCAATGTGCTTCTGCATATACGAATCATCCTGGGTCACTTTTCCCAAGGAATCTACATCTGCAAAATCGTAAGACTCCTTTTCTGCGATGGCCAAAACTGCCTCACCATCTGTTCCGGAGATGAACTCTCCTTTTTCGTTCAGTAATTTTAAGGCATTCCACTGCTTTGGGTTGTGACTTGCCGTCAGAATGATTCCTCCATGAGCGTTTTCCATTGGTACTGCCACTTCCACTGTTGGTGTAGTAGATAATCCAAGATCGATCACATCTATTCCAAGACCAACAAGCGTAGAAATGACCAGATCGGAAATCATTTTTCCGGAAATGCGTGCATCTCTTCCAATCACCACCTTTACGGATGAACCGTTATTGCGGTTTTTCAACCATGTTCCGTAAGCAGCGGCGAATTTTACAGCGTCCACGGGTGTTAATCCTTCATTGACTTTTCCTCCGATCGTTCCGCGAATTCCTGAAATTGATTTGATGAGTGTCATGGAGTGTTGAAAGTTAAAAGTTAGTAGTTGAAAGTTGACCCCTAAAATGAATTTAGAGATAACTAGTTGAAATCAATTATTTGGTGAAGCCTATTTGTCCGCTGGGCTTGAATTGTCTTTTAAGATCGATCATTTTTAAACATGCAATGGCGCATTCCACACCTTTGTTTCCATGTTTGCCTCCTGATCGATCAATCGATTGCTGAATATGATTGTCTGTTAACAAACAGAAAGCTACTGGTTTATTGTATTTAAGAGAAACGTCTTTAATACCCTGTGTCGCACCATCACATACAAAATCAAAATGTTTCGTTTCTCCTTGAATAACGACTCCAATGGCTACAACACCATCTACGTCCGAGTATTCCAAGAAATATTGAGATCCAAGTGGTAACTCGAATGCGCCAGGAACGTAGCGGACAAGGATATTTTCTTCTTTCACACCGGCGTCCAAAAGTGCTTGTTTCGCTCCTTTGAGCAAATTCAAGGTGATGGAATCATTCCATTCTGAAACAACAATGCCGACTTTAAAATCGGCACCGTTTGGAACAAAGTCCTTATTGAATTCAGATAAATTACGACCTTCTGTCGCCATCCTATTTTATTTTGTTGTTTTGTTTGAAGCGCGAGCGATATATTTCTCGATTGCTTTTTGGTTCCCAAAGCCCGAATAGTCATCACGGATTTTCGTGTAACATTCAGTCGCTTGTTCGAAGTTCTTATTTTTCTCAGCACACAATCCGGCTTTGAAAAGGTACATCGGACTCGTCATCTCATTTTCATTGATTCCGGCGGCTTCCAGGTATAATTTGAAGGCCTTTTCATAATCTTTCATCTCACTATGGCAATCAGCCTGCAAACCAACAACCATGGCAGAAACATAAGTGTCATTCGCATCGACATCTTCCAATAGATCAAGTGCTTTTTTGAACTCACCTTTTGCCATGTACTGACGTGCAAGAACGAACTGTGCGTTTTCTCCTCCGATCTTTCCGTCGTATTTTTTCACAACTGGTTCCAATTCTTCAATCGCAAGATCAGTCGAATCCTTTGCAGCATAATTCAAACCAACCCAAAAAGCATCTTTGGATTTTTCATTGGCCGGTTTCCAAATAAACTGGCGGTAAGCGAAATATCCGAGGATCAACACTAATAAACCACCAACGGCATAGGTGATCAATTTGGCTTGTTTATCGGACTGAATCTTGTTCTTAAACTCCTGAATGGAAAAATTCTCAAGCATTGCTTTCATTTTAGACGTGCAAAAATAGTTTTTTTTTTGAATCGGTTGCGTATAGTTTTCAACATGCTATATGGAATGGATAAGGTTGAAAATAGTGAAAACGAATCTTTCAAGTCCATCTTGAAAGCGCTACTTTTGTTACATGTTTCTCAAGGACCTTCAGCTCATCAATTTCAAGAATTACGAAGATGCGGAGGTGGAGCTTTGTGCCAATGTCAATTCCTTTGTAGGTCGCAATGGTTCTGGGAAGACAAACATTCTTGACGCCGTTTACTACCTGAGTTTGTGCAAGTCTTATCTCAACGTAATGGATCGCCAGAACATTCGTTTTGATCAGGGATTTTTTGCTGTTCAGGGGAATTGGGAAAAAGACGGTCAAACGGTGCACATTCATTGCGCTGTAAAGGCAGGAGCAAAAAAGATTTTCAAGCGAAATAAGAAGGAATACGAAAAACTGGCTGATCATATTGGTCAGTTTCCTGTGGTGATGATCTCACCTTACGATCGTGATTTGATTTCCGAAGGAAGTGAATTACGTCGAAAATGGATGGACGGAATCCTTTCGCAATTTGATAGACGCTACCTCGATCAGGTGCAGCGCTATTCGAAAGTACTGGAACAGCGAAACGCCTTATTGAAGAATATGCATGATCACCGACTATTTGACCGGGAGTCGATTGAGGTGTGGGATGAACAACTCGTATCCTTAGGAACAGAGATCCATGCCCGAAGAAAAAGTTTTATTGATGAGTTCGTGACTGTTTTTCAAGAGCGCTACCACTACATTGGTGAAGTTTCTGAGGATGTTGGATTGGAATACCGATCGCAACTGAATGAATCCGATCTGGGTACCTTGCTCCGTGAAAATGAGCGCAAGGATCTTTACACCCAATACACCAATGCAGGAATTCACAAAGACGACCTTTTGTTTACGATAAAGGGACATCCAGTGAAGAAATTCGGTTCACAGGGGCAACAGAAATCGTTCATTATCGCATTGCGACTGGCACAATATGAGTGGCTCAAACGTCACCTGGAAACCACGCCGGTACTTTTGTTGGATGATATTTTTGATAAACTGGATCAGGTCCGTGTGCAGAAATTGTTGCAATTGGTTTCGGATCATTACTTTGGTCAGGTATTAGTGACTGATACTGATGAAGAACGCATGCGGTTGATTTTTGAGTCATCTGAAATCGAGCACAAACTGTTTCGGGTGGAGCAGGGAAAAGTAAATGAATTAAAAACAGAGATTGCTTAAGCATGGATGAGGTGAGAAGAACATCGAATGAAACGCCTTTAGGTCAAGTGATCGACAAGTTGATGAAAGCCTATCGTTTGGATGGCAAATTAAAGGAACTTGATGTGTTGGAGGCCTGGCCCGAGATGATGGGAATTGCGGTGGCCAATCGAACAAAAGAGTTATTCATTAAAAATAAAGTGCTTCATATCCACCTCGATTCTTCCGTCATGCGGGATGAATTGGCTCATGGAAAACAGATCATTATTCAACGCGTGAATGAAAAGGCGGGCTTCGAGATGATTACGGATATTTGGTTTTCTTAGGATTCGGTATTTAGAATTCTTGATTTGTGATTCTTTAACAAATTAGATGGTTGGGGGGAATTCAGAATACTGAATTACAAATCCAAAATTGCTACTTTCGCGCCCTCATGTTGAAAAAGGGCTCTGTTTACGTTGTATTTATTCTGATCGTTTTCTGCGGAAAATTTTCGGCGCAGGTGCAGGCAGTTTATGGGAAAACTGATTACAATTTCTGGATCTCGCTGCCTTCAGACAGTATCCTCAAAAGCAAACCGCCTATTCTCATTTTTTTACATGGAAAAAGTTTATCTGGATCTGATCTCAATATGGTGCGCCGTTACGGGGTGATCCATGAAATTGACAAGGGACGAAATTTTCCGGCGATCGTAGTGGCGCCGCAAGTACCCTATGGAAAATCCTGGGAGCCAAAGAAGGTTAAAAAAATGCTGGAGTATGTGCAGAGTCAATATGCCACAGATTCAAACCGCGTATACGTTACCGGGATGAGTTTGGGAGCTTATGGAACCTTGCAGTTTGCAGGTGCGTATCCTGAACTGGTAGCTGCGGCGGTTGCATTGTGCGGTGGAGGAAATGTAAATGATGCCTACAATTTGTCGCAAGTCCCGCTTTGGATCCAGCATGGAAACCGAGATAGTGCCGTTCCAATAAGTGAGTCGGACAAGATCGTGAAAGCGATCACCGAATGTGAGGGAGGCGAGAAACTCAAATATACTGTCGTGGAAGGTGCCGGCCACGGAGATCTGGAAAAGGCTTTCAGAACCAATGAGATCTACGATTGGATGTTTCAGTATTCCAAAGCGGTAGATGCTGTTGTCGAACCGTCTAAGAAATAACTATCCCTCTTTGTGATGTGGAGGTAAGGTCCTAGGAATCTTGGTCACCCGGTCATGCAAGACAATACTTCCTGTAACGCCCACATTCAGCGAAGAATTTCCAGGAAGTTTGATCACATAATGGCATTTTTCGAGAATTTCGGGAGGTAGGCCGTCGTCTTCTGCTCCCAACAGATAAATAGCTCGTTTTGGATGGGAAAAGGTGTGAAGCATCTCTGCATCTTCTGCAAGTTCTACCCCCACAAGACGACAATCATGTGGAATGTTTTGCAGCAGATCTTCAAAGCTTCTGTAATGGAAGAGTGGAATCCGCGACCATGCTTTCACAACATCCGAAGTTTGCTTTTTGTACTTCTTTTCTACAGTAAAAATGTAAGAAGCCCCAAGCACATAAGCGGAGCGCCAAAGTGTCCCGATATTGTGTTCCGTTTTTCCTCGGTAAACGCCAATCGCAAAATAGCCTTCGTTGTTTGTTGTCTTCACGGTGTAAAAGTGGTGAATTAAAGTTAATTGCTGTGGAATTGCCGATAAGCTTTTTTCTAAGGAACTTTCTCATCTTTGCAGAAAATTAGTCATCATGGAATTTATTTCCCCCGAACTCGATCGCTATGTGTGTGATCATTCTGAAAATGAGCCGGACGTATTGCGACAACTGAACCGCAAAACGTATTTGTCGGTCTTGCAGCCTCGTATGTTGAGTGGGCATTTTCAGGGAAGGGTGTTGAGTATGTTGTCGCATATGATCCGTCCGATGCGTGTGCTGGAAATCGGAACCTACACCGGTTATTCTGCCTTGTGTTTTTCGGAAGGACTGGCCGAAGGAGGAAAAGTGATCACCATTGATGTGAATGAGGAACTGGAAGAGCTGGTTCGGGAGTTCGTCGCCAAGGCAGGAATGGAGGATAAGATCGATTACCGGATTGGAGATGCTGCACAACTCATTCCGCAACTTGACGAGCAATTTGATATCGTATTCATCGATGCCGATAAAAAGAACTATTGTACTTATTACGACCTCGTTTTTGATAAAGTTAGGCCAGGTGGATATATCATTGCTGATAATGTCCTTTGGTCTGGGAAGGTGCTCGAGGAGTATGAAACGCTGGATCGAGAAACCAAAATTATTATGGATTACAATCGCATGGTACACGAGGATCCACGTGTGCAGGAGGTATTGCTTCCCATTCGTGATGGATTGATGGTGGCGAGGAAAAGGTGAATGAGAAATTAGGACTTCAGGACTTTGAGAATCAGGAGTCAGGATGGAATCTTCGATGATTTAACTCAATTCGCTCTAATTCCAATCAATTAATGTTTTTATTTGGAATCAAAAAATAGCTATATTTGTTGAATTAATTTAACAAAATGAATGAATTATTGCTTGAATATGAAAACAAAATGGCTCAATTTAAAACGAGCAACAAGCGTTATCTGTTTGAGCAAATCGATCTTTCTAACCGATTAATTGCCATCAAAGGGGCTCGTGGAGTTGGTAAAACAACGCTTTTACTTCAATTGGCCAAATACAACTTTCCATCTTCGTCTACTCTGTATGTCAGTTTGGATCACATTTATTTTTATGAAAATAATCTGTATCAGGTAGCGAAGCAATTTGAACAATACGGTGGTACACATCTCTTATTGGATGAAGTACATAAATATCCTAACTGGTCCAGAGAACTAAAACTGATCTACGACAATATTCCCAATCTTCAGGTCGTATTTACATCCTCGTCGGCGCTGGAACTGGTTCGGTCCGAATCGGATTTGAGCAGAAGAATGGTGAACTACCATCTGCATGAGTTGTCGTTCAGAGAATTTCTCCAACTGGAGACAAAATATTCCTTTTCAGCTTACACCTTGGATGAACTGCTTCAAGATCACGTGCGTATTGCAGCAGATATGATGCAAAAACTAAAGCCGCTTCCATTGTTCGCTAAGTATTTGAAGATTGGAGCTTATCCCTATTACCGGGAAAGCGAATCCAGTTATCAGCAAAAATTGATGAATACGATCAATCTCATGATCGAGGTGGATATTATGGCGGTGGAGAATTTACGTTATGAAACAATGGTCAAGCTCAAAAAAATGTTGAAAGCTATTGCGAGCAGTGTTCCTTTTACACCGAATATTTCGAAATTGAGTGAACACACGGGGCTTTCCAGAAATTCTCTGATCGAGGCGATCAAAACACTCCAAAAGGCGGGATTGGTGATTGAATTGTACAAAGATTCCTCCGGAATAGGGATGCTGACCAAACCTGAGAAATTGTACTTGAACAATTCCAATCTGATGTACGTGCTTGCCGGAGAACAGGCGAACATTGGGAATATTCGCGAAACCTTTTTTGTGAATCAACTGAAGTGCGGAAATACCATCCATTTGTCACCAACAGCCGATTTTTTGATCAATGAAAAATATACCATTGAGGTTGGTGGAAAAAACAAGAAGCGAAAGCAAATTGCCGGAATAGCGGATGCGCTTGTGGTGAAAGACGACATAGAGATCGGTCATGGAAACATTATTCCGTTGTGGATGTTCGGACTATTATATTGATTCGCCGTGCCCCTTCAAATCCTCTATCAAGACGAGCACCTCGTAGCCATCAATAAACCACATGGCTTATTGGTGCATCGTTCACCCATTGCAGCGGATGCCAGTGAATTTGCAGTGCAATTGTTGAGGGAGCAAATAGGTCAAAAGGTGTATCCGGTGCATCGTTTGGATCGAAAAACCGGCGGAGTGTTGTTGTTTGCCTTAAATGAACAAGTTAACAGCCAGCTGCAACAGGCTTTTATGAACAAAGAAGTTTCAAAGAAATACCTGGCGATTGTCAGGGGCTTCACACCTGAAAAAGGGACCATTGATTATCCGCTTACGACGGACGATGGAAAAACCCAAGATGCCGTTACGCATTTCCGTACGCTGCAGCAATTTGAAATTCCTGTTCCTTCTGGTACGTTTGAAACCTCGCGT
>CAIYQV010000201.1 GCA_903928365.1 uncultured Flavobacteriia bacterium | reverse complement strand
TATCTCACTGGGCGGAGCAGTAGTTTCAAAACGAATCAAGTCCTTTCTAAGAAAGAATAAACCACAATTTCATTGGAAGATTGGTAGTGCGTTTCCATACATGGATACCTATCAAAGTTTGACGCATACGTTCCAATCAACACCTGCATCCTTTTTTAAAACGTTGAATGGTCTGACCTATCAACGTTCTGTGTCTAATTATGGAGGGAAATGGCGCCAGTTGGATCATCTGTCGCGAATGCGTATGCCCGATTTTTTTCAGGAAATTCCGTATTCGGACATGCTGGTTTATCAAACGCTGTTCGATCTTTTACCGGATAAATGTCAATTGCACATGGGGAATAGTTCTGTGGTGCGTTATTGCCAGTTGTTCGATCCGATTTCCTCATTGAAGTACTGGTCCAACCGAGGGACAAGCGGTATCGATGGTAGCACAAGTACCGCTGCTGGAGCATCGTTTATTGCGAAGGATGATCTGCACGTTTTGATTACAGGTGATGTTTCGTTCTTTTATGATAGCAATGGACTTTGGAACAGCTACTTAAGATCTAATTTGCGTGTAGTTCTGATCAATAATGGTGGAGGAGGGATCTTTCGTATTATTCCCGGTCCGGCTGAATCTCCCCAGTTGGAACAGTATTTCGAGGCTGCACACACGCATTCTGCAAAAGGAATATGTGAATCATATCGAATTACATATGATTCAGTGAATGATGTTTCAGAACTGGAAGAAAAGATGGAAAAGTTATTCAGCGACTGTAAAACAGATCGTCCTGTGTTGTTGGAAATCTTTACACCGGGAGAAAAAAATGCATCTGTTTTGGAAAGTTTTTTCTCTTTCCTTCGGTCCTAAGTAAGATTCTGTAATTTTGTACCACAATGTTCGAACAGGATTTTTTTGAAGCACTCTTCTCCTTTGCGGGGCTTACTTATTTTCTTATTCTATCCTTACTGGAAATTGTCCTTGGGATCGATAACATCATCTTTATTTCGATCGTTTCGGATAAATTAAGTCTAAAAGATCAGCGTAAAGCGCGCAATATTGGTTTGTCTTTGGCATTATTTGTTCGTTTAGTGCTTCTGGCAGGAGTAGCTTGGATCATGCATTTTACAGATCCGTTATTCTCAAATACATCGATTGATCTGCTGAAACATTTTACGGCTCAAAGTCTGGTGCTACTTTTAGGTGGGTTATTCCTGATCTATAAAAGTACAGTCGAGATGCACAGTTCTGTGACTGGATCTCACAATGACGGAGGTAAAACAAAGGATTCATTAAGGTCAGTGGTAATGCAGATCGTTTTGATAGATGTCATTTTTAGCTTCGATTCCATTATTACGGCTATTGGTATGACAAACGATCTTCAGCGTGAAACAGGGCACAATCCTATGGTCATCATCTATTCATCAGTCATCGTTTCGATGATCGTGATGATGCTGTTTGCGAAACCGATATCCGATTTTATCAATGCGCGTCCTACCATTAAAATGATTGCACTAGGATTTTTGGTGACTATCGGGGTGATACTTGTGGCAGAAGCATTTGGACAGCACATTCCGAAAGGATATATCTATTTTGCGATGATTTACGCCTTGATAGTGGAATTCCTGAATATCCGAATGCGAAAGAATAACAAAGGTTCGCAATCGTGACAATCAACGAGGCCAGAATTTTCCTGAATGCCGATGCTTTTGATGATTTGGAGGATGCTTATGAGCAACTTCTTTTCGGTCAAAAACAATATTTTCTGTTAAAGCCTTGTATTCCCAAAGTCTTTGAGTCTAAAATCGAAAAACTGAACAGATACCAGAAGGCCGCAGAGGTTTTAGGGCTAGAAACAGAGAATACAGAGGGGATCAATCAGCAAATACAATTAGCTGAAATCTCCATTCTTGATTTTTATCGATCTTACATAGATCAGCTCAACGAGATCAGGAAAATGATTTCTCAGGCTACTTGTTTCAGTAAACTTAAGGAACTCGCTGCATACAGATTGAATCTTTTTAGGGAATATGCGTCGAAATGGCCTCTTTTTGAAGCGTTTAAAGAAGGTCAGTTGCTTTCTTCGGAACCTGAACCGGTAGCATTTTTTCAAGATCTGAAGCAGCTCGAAAGCGATGGAATAAGTACATTTGCAAGCCTTGTTGAGTCAGGTGAAACCGTTGGGATACTAGTGAAGAAGGAGTCGACAAGATTATATTCATTACACAAGCTGAAATAATATGCATCAGGTTCTGGAGAAATTGAAAATACAATTGGAGTTGCAGGAATGGCCGGATGTGTACATGTTTAAATTCATTGTGCCAAATCAGTCAGATAAAGTGGCTCAGGTGACGGCGCTTTTTAATAACAGTACGGACATCGTGATGCATCCATCCAAAACAGGGAAATATATCAGTGTTACGGCCAAAGAATTAATGCTGGATGTCAATTCTATATTGGTCAAATACGAAGAAGCCGCATTGATTGAAGGACTAATTGCTTTATAAGATGATATTAATTGGATTTTCGATCGAAAGAGTATTACTGGGAGTATTGCTTGTTTCTCTGGCCTTGCTGGTATTGATCATTGCGTATAGAAAACTGTTGGCTTATCTTGGAAAGGGAACTCCTGCGCCCAAGGATTATTGTGTGCTCTACAGCATCGAACAGGATCCTGTATCCGGGGAAGTAGAGATCTATTTTACGACAACGCATGAAAAATCTGTGAGAATCGAATTGCTTCATTCCGATCTTTCCGTATTGAAAATACTTAAAGAAGACACGTTTTCCAATGGAGGCCATATTGTACGTTTTGATTCGACGGAATTACCTAATGGAAATTACTTTTACAGGCTTTGCACAGACAATCAGAAAACCTTTAAAAGAATGACGATATCCAATTAAGTCTGTCATACTGTCAGTCAAAAAAGATTGGCAAAAAAGTTGACTTCGGATAAAATGAATTAATTTTGCGACGCCTTACAAGGCAGACCTTTAAAAAGAAAGATTATGGCTTTAGAAATTACAGATCAGAACTTCGAGGAAGTTGTGTTGAAATCAAACAAACCAGTGGTAGTAGATTTTTGGGCAGAATGGTGTGGTCCTTGCCGCATGATCGGTCCGGTAATCGATGAAATGTACACTGAATATGAAGGTAAGGCAATTATTGGGAAGGTAAATGTGGATAACAATCCAGGTGTTTCAGCTCAGTTTGGCGTAAGAAATATTCCTACCGTATTGTTCATCAAAAACGGTGAGGTTGCTGACAAATCAGTTGGTGCAGTTCCGAAAGCCCAGTTGACAGCAAAACTCGACGCGATCCTTTAATGATTTAGTCAAAAAATATATGGCCGCTCAATTTGGGCGGCCTTTTTTTCATCTAAGAACTAATACATGCAATCTTTGCTTCGCAGACTTAAGTATTACGGCATCGGTTTCGGTTTCGGACTGTTATTTGTCATCTTTTTCTTTAAAAACAGGGGCTGTACCTGGCTTCCGTCGAATAGAGTAAAGAACAGTGTTCAGGAACGACTAATTGTTTTGCCGGAAGATCAAGAGTTGTTCATGAAGCAGAAGGGTTTAGCATTCTCAGATCTGCTCAATATCATCGAGAAAGGGGATGTAGATTTCTCAGCAAGCCTAAAGCATTCGGATCCAAAGGTTTATTTGTTTGAAGGAGCAAATTCCAAAGGTGGTGAAATGAAAGTTTACATTACGCTACCATCAGAAAGCTTTGTTTCTGAGGTGCATGTAATGGAGTCCTCTATTAACAACGTAAAAAATACGCGCAAAGGAATGGGGAAATTGATCTCCTTTCCCAAGGACAAGCAATTGTTGTATATGGATTCAACGGAGGTACTTGATCAGCAAAAAAAGAAATTCGGAATTACGAATAGTGATCAGATACTTAAATGGGTCAAAAAATCCGGCAACATAGATTTTTCCAGAACGAATTTCCGTATCAAGCCAAAGGTAGAACATGTTATTACATGTAAGGATGATAAAGGAAGGGAATTGGCATTGAAAGCAGTCTGGTATAAGGAAAAGATCAATGTGATCTCGATTGACCTTGCTGATAGTTCATCGAAGGATTGATAATTCAACTAACCATGTTGATAAAAGAGGCGTTCTTTCAGTAGGTTAAGGAGATGTTTTTTTAATTTTGAACGATGGAATTTTCAGCTGAACAAATAGCAGGAATCCTTGGAGGAACAGTCGTGGGGAATGCATCCGTTACTGTTTCGGGATTGGCTAAGATCGAAGAGGGAGTGCCCGGCGCACTGTCATTCTTGTCAAATCCAAAATATGAGGAGCACATCTACGTCACTGACTCTAGTATCTGCATTGTAAATAACACCTTTCAGCCTACTAAGCCTTTGCCCGATACCTTGACACTTGTAAAAGTGGATGATGCTTATGCCTGTTTTGCGAAATTACTTGAGGTATATTCTCAAATGAACAAAAAGAAGCCAGCCATTGAACAGCCATCTTATATTGCTTCATCAGCTAAGTTAGGAGAGAATTTATACGTAGGCGCGTTTGCTTACATAGGCGAAAATGCAGTGATTGGGGATCATGTAGCCATCTATCCAAATGCCTATATTGGTGAAAATGTTGTAATCGGTTCAAATTCAGTAATTCATCCTGGTGCTGCCGTTTATGGGGATTGCAAGGTAGGAGCGAACTGCATTGTTCACGCCGGAGTGATCATAGGGGCCGATGGATTTGGTTTTGCTCCAGATGAAAAAGGCGTTTTCCATAAAGTGCCACAAATTGGTAATGTCATCGTCGAAGATGATGTTGAGATCGGATCCAATACGACGATAGACCGCGCAACAATGGGTTCGACCATTATCCGACAGGGTGCTAAGATCGACAACCTTTGTCAAATCGCTCACAACGTGGAGGTAGGGAATCATTCGGCGCTTGCTGCTCAGGTGGGGATTGCCGGATCTGCCAAATTAGGTGCTCATGTAATGGTGGGTGGTCAGGCAGGAATCAGCGGACACCTTCATATTGCAGATGGAACCAAGATCGTGGCGCAGTCTGGTATACCAGCTTCTGTTAAAAAAGCGGACACCCTGATGGGCTCACCCGGAATTCCTTTGGAAGACTTCAAGAAATCCTATTTTGGATTCAGAAAACTTCCGTTTATTTTGAATAAGATCCAGGAACTGGAAAAGAAAATAAAAGAGTTAACCAAAGATTGATCTGAATGGCTGAAAAGCAACGAACGCTCAAATCGAGCATTAAACTACAAGGGGTAGGTTTACATACAGGAGAAAAGGTGAATTTGGAGATTTGTCCTGCACCTGATAATCACGGATATAAATTTCAACGAATAGACTTAGAAGGTGAGCCTGTCATCAAGGCAGATGCTGATTTAGTAGTTGCTACAGACCGTGGTACAACACTTGAATTCAAAGGTGCACGCGTTTATACGACAGAGCATGTCCTGGCCGCACTGTATGGTTGTCAGGTGGATAATGCCTTGATCCGTTTGGATGGACCTGAAGTTCCTATTATGGACGGAAGTTCGTTGCCGTTTGTGAAAGCGATCGAAGAGGTTGGTTATGAAGAGCAAAATGCGGAACGCGAGTATTTCGTGTTAACGGAAAATATTCCTTGGGAGGATACAGAGAAAGGCATTGAATTCCTGGCGGTTCCTGATAATAACTACCGCATCACTGTGATGGTGGATTATAAATCACCTGTTCTGGGAACGCAGCACGCCTCCATGTACAATATCTCTGAGTTCAATAAGGAAATTGCACCATGTCGAACGTTCGTTTTCTTGCGAGAATTGGAGTTCCTTGCTACCAATAACCTGATCAAAGGAGGTGATTTGGACAATGCCATCGTTCTTGTTGATCGCGATGATATTTCTAAGGAAGAATTGAATCGCCTCGCTAAATTGTTGGGTAAAGAAAATTTAACCATCAATGTAGAAGGTATAGGTGTTTTGAATAGTACAAAACTGCAGTTTGAGAATGAGCCTGCCAGACATAAATTACTGGATATCGTTGGTGATCTTGCTTTGGTAGGGAAACCGATCAAAGCGCACATACTTGGAGCTCGTCCCGGTCATTCAGGAAACGTTCGATTTGCAAAAGTCCTGAAGGAACAGATCAAGAAGCAGGAGAAGGAAGGTCGTAAATTTGACTTAACAAAAGAGCCTCTTTACAACATCAATGATATTGAGCGCATGCTGCCTCATCGTTTTCCTTTTCTGATGGTTGACAAAATCATGGAAATTCAGGAAGAGACCATTGTTGGGGTAAAGAATATCACAATGAATGAGCCGATTTTTACAGGACACTTTCCTGGGAATCCAGTATTCCCTGGTGTTTTGCAGATTGAAGCAATGGCACAGGTTGGAGGGATATTTGCCTTGAGCAAGGTAGAAGACCCCCATTTGTATTCCACCTACTTTATGAAGATCGACAATGTCAAGTTCAAACAGAAAGTGCTTCCAGGAGATACCATCGTGTTTGAATTATTTTTACTTTCACCGATCAGACGTGGTTTGGTTGAAATGGGTGGCAAAGCCTATGTGAATGGGAAAGTGGTGATGGAGGCCGAAATGCTTGCTCAAGTAATTAAAGACAAAGTATAAGATGATCAGTAATCTGGCACAGGTTTCAGCAGGTTCAACTCTTGCAGAAGGAGTGGTGGTTGAACCGTTTTCAACGATCTATGAAGATGTTGTGATAGGAGCCAGAACAAAGATCCATCCAAACGTCACCATCTATCCGGGCACCAGAATTGGTGAGGATTGCGAGATATTTCCAGGTGCAGTAATTGGGGTTATTCCTCAAGACCTGAAATTTGACGGGGAATACACTACGGTTGAAATTGGTAACAACACCAAGATCCGCGAATGTGTAACCATCCACAGAGGAACCAAGGATAAATGGAAAACTTCCATTGGAGATAATTGCTTGTTAATGACTTATGTGCATGTAGCTCATGATTGTCAAATTGGAAACAATGTCATTTTAGCTAGTTACGTTGGTCTTTCGGGACATGTACTGATCGATGATTTCGCCATCCTGGAAGGGAAGGTTGCTGCTCAGCAATTTGCTCGAATTGGAGCGCATACATTTATCGGTGGAGCATCCCTTATCCGTAAAGATATTCCACCATTTATCAAGGCGGCAAGAGAGCCACTTACATTTGCGGGTGTGAATTCAGTAGGCTTACGCAGACGTGGTTACACGGATGATGAAGTTCGTGAGATTGAAGATATTTACAGGATCCTATACGTTCAGAATAACAATATTTCCAAAGGAATTGAAGCTATTCGTGAACAGATCTCAGATTCTTCTTTGCGTAAATTGATCCTCGGTTTTGTGGAAGGATCTGACAAAGGAATCATTCGAGGGATGATCTGATCCATTTCTAATAATAAAATTATACAATGTTTCATCGCGGAGAGATCGTTGAGCTCGAAATCGAAGGATACGCTTTCGGTGGAAGAGGAATAGCGCGTATTCCTTCAGCCGAAGGTAGTTATATCGTATTTGTGGATAATGCTTTCCCTGGTCAAAAGGTGAGAGCGAAGATCGATACCAAACGAAAACGACATGCAGAAGCTAAACTACTGGATGTGATCGAGCGCGCACCAGAAGAAAATACAGGTCGATTTCAAGAGATCTCTGGTGGACCATACATTTTTGTTCCGGTTGAATTACAGGAATCAGCAAAGAAAGCTTCAACGATCGAGACTTTTTCTAGGATTTCAGGAATTCGGGATCTCGAACAACGCTTTGACACCTTTATAAGTTCTCCGGAGCATTATTTCTATCGAAATAAAATGGAGTACAGTTTCTCCTGTATCGAGCACGATCCGAATACAGGTGAGGAAATAGATGATTCATTTGCTTTGGGATTTAAACGCAGAGGAACATGGTGGAAGGTGGAGAGTCTTAATCTTCCAAGCGGACTTTTTGATGAAGAATGGGAAACCATACTGAAAGAGGTGCGAGAATATCTAAAAGCTTCAGGTCTCCCAGCCTGGCATCCACCCAAAAAAACGGGTTTTTTCCGTCACTTGGTCGTGAGGAAATCCTTTGATCAGGATCAATTATTATTGAATCTTGTTACATCCTCCGAAGGATTGGAAAAATTCGATTTAAAAGGTTTTTCTGAATTTCTCCAGGCTATACTGGGAAAACGTCTCGCAGGTTTTCTACATACGATAAATGACAATGTGGCTGATAGAGCTAAAATCGAAAATGGAGAAAGCAATCTGTTGTACGGTCACCCAATTGTGGTAGAGAATTTACTTGGCCTTCAATTCGAGATCTCTATGGAAAGTTTTTTTCAGACCAATCCGAAAAGTGCCGAATTGCTCTATACTAAGGCGCTTGACTATGTTTTTGATGAAACCATTTCTGAAGAAAAAGTAGTAATGGATCTCTTCTGCGGAACAGGTACGATTGGTCAGCTGCTGGCTAAAAGAGGTGGTAAGGCCAGGATAGTAGGCGTTGATATTGTGGAGGAGGCGATTGAAGATGCTAAGCGAAATGCAGAGCGAAACGGAATTCACGGAATTGAATTCTATGCTGCGGATGTGGGTAAATTTCTAAAGGAACACCCTGAATTTAATGGGAAGATCGCTACAATTATTTTGGATCCGCCAAGAGCGGGAATTGCACCGAAAACCTTACAAAAAACGATTGATCTCGGAGCAGAGAACATTGTATATATATCCTGCAATCCTTCTACTCAGGCGCGTGATACAGATTTGCTACGTCAAGCCGGGTATGAACTAGAGAAGTTTTCACTGGTGGATCAGTTTCCACATACAGGTCATATTGAGTCGATTGCCAAATTCAAGAAAAAATGAACGCTGAGATCATATCCATAGGTGATGAACTACTGATCGGACAAACGGTCAATACCAATGCGTCATGGATTGGAATGGAGTGCTCTTTGCGCGGTATTCGTACCAATTTCGTAACGACTATCAGTGATCAGGTACAAACCATTCTTGATACCGTGGATCAAGCGGTAAAGCGATCTCAGATCGTGTTCATCACAGGGGGGCTCGGTCCTACTAAAGACGATATTACGAAATACACATTGGCGGATTATTTTCAAACGGAATTAAAATGCCACGAACCTACGCTACGTCGCATAGAGGAATTTTTTAGCTCGCGTAACCGTCCAATGTTGGATGTGAATATCCGTCAGGCGGATCTTCCGGTGGATGCAGATATACTGGAAAATGTGAACGGAACAGCTGCAGGAATGTGGTTTGAGAAGGATGGATGCATAGTTATCAGTATGCCGGGTGTTCCTTATGAGATGAAAGGGATCATGCTTGATGAGGTATTCCCTCGCCTGGAAAAAAGAGGAGGTTTACCATCATTGTATCATTACACTCTCATGACACAGGGGATAGGTGAATCCTTCCTAGCAGATCAGATCTCCGATTGGGAAGAGCGAGTTGAAAAGGCTGGCTTTGGATTAGCTTATTTACCTTCTCCTGGAATGGTGAAACTTCGTCTTACATCGTATGAAGGAGAAAAACGAAAACCAGAAATTGAGGCTTTTTTTCAAGAATTAATAGAACGGTTTCCACGTTTTGTATTTGGAACTCAAGATCGAACGCTTTCTGAAGTGGTAGGAAGACTTTTGCGAGAATCGGATAAGACCTTAGGTACTGTTGAAAGTTGCACTGGCGGTGCGCTGGCACATAGTATCGTGTCAGTTGCAGGTTCTTCGGATTATTTTCAAGGATCTTTCGTTACCTATGCCAATGAATTAAAAATGAATTTGGCGGATGTATCAGAGGAAGATTTGCAAACTGTGGGGGCGGTTAGTTCGGAAGTTGTTACCCAAATGGCTATCAATGGCAGGATAAAATTGGGGACGTCTTATTGTGTGGCAACATCCGGAATTGCTGGACCTGACGGAGGAACAGCTGGAAAGCCCGTTGGTACTGTATGGATTGCAGTAGCGGATGAAAAAGGAGCTGTTTGCCAAAGTTTTCGGTTCGGCGACAACCGCGAAAGGAACATCCAGATGAGCGTGCTAACCGCTTTAAATATGCTTCGATGCAGAATTTTAGGGGTAGAGAGTGAAAAAAAGTGAGAAACTGTTGTTCTTTTTCGAAAAATGTAGTTTCTTTGCACCCCATTTAGAATTAGGATAAAACAATAAAAGATGTCACGAGTTTGTCAACTTACGGGTAAATCGGTAATGGTAGGGAACAATGTTTCTCACTCAAACCGCAAAACAAAGCGTAAATTCTACCCGAATCTGGTTTCCAAGAAGTTCTACCTACCAGAGGAAGATCGCTTCATTACATTGAAGATCTCTACCTCAGCGTTGAGAACAATCAACAAGAAAGGTATTTCGGCTTGCGTTAAGGAAGCGCGCGAAAAAGGGTATTTGAAGTAATCCTGTTCTACCCGTTGGGAAACGGTAGACGTTAAAAAGTATAAAAATGGCTAAGAAAGCAAAAGGAAACAGAATTCAGGTGATCCTTGAGTGCACAGAGCACAAGGATTCAGGTATGCCTGGAACTTCTCGTTATATTACGACGAAAAACAGAAAGAACACTCCGGATAGAATGGAGATAAAAAAATTCAATCCGATCTTGAAACGTATGACGGTTCATAAGGAGATTAAATAATTGAGTCATGGCAAAGAAAGTAGTAGCATCGTTACAAAAAGGTGGCGGAAAAGAGCACACGAAGGTGATTAAAATGGTGAAATCTGAGAAATCAGGTTCTTATTCCTTCAAAGAAGAGATCGTTCATAACGACAAAGTGAAAGAGTGGTTCACAAAGAACTAATCTTAAACTGAATCTAAATATTGTAAAGCTCCTTTTATAGGAGCTTTTCTTATTTTTACCATATGGCATTTTTTGGATTATTTTCAAGAGACAAAAAAGAGACTCTGGACAAGGGGCTCGAGAAAACGAAGCAAAGCTTTCTGTCAAAGTTAGCGCGCACCATCGTCGGTAAATCTCGGGTGGATGATGAGGTGTTGGATAATCTGGAAGAAGTGTTAATCACTTCTGATGTAGGGGTGGAAACTACCTTGAAGATCATTGAACGCATTGAGTCGCGCGTTGCGAGGGATAAGGTTTTGGGAACCAATGAGCTGCAAACAATCCTGAAAGAAGAGATTGCTGCATTACTTGAAGAAAATAATTCCGGGGCAACCGGTTCGATCGAATTCGAAAAACCTGTAAATGATCCTTATGTGATCATGGTGGTAGGTGTCAATGGTGTTGGTAAAACCACTACTATTGGTAAACTGGCGCATCAATTTAAAAGTGCAGGTAAAAAGGTTGTTTTGGGAGCTGCAGATACTTTTCGTGCGGCTGCAGTAGATCAGTTGATCATTTGGTCAGAAAGAGTAGGGGTGCCAATCGTTCAGCAAGGTATGGGGGCAGATCCGGCTTCTGTGGCGTTCGATACCCTACAATCCGCCAAAGCCCAAAATGCAGATGTGGTGATCATTGACACAGCAGGACGTTTGCACAACAAAGTTAATCTGATGAACGAATTGAGTAAGATCAAGCGCGTCATGGAGAAAGTTGTTCCTGGTGCGCCTCATGAGATCTTATTGGTGCTGGATGGTTCTACCGGACAAAATGCCTTTGAACAAGCGAAGCAATTCTCACTTGCAACAGATATTAATGCTCTGGCTATTACCAAATTAGACGGAACAGCCAAGGGCGGTGTGGTGATCGGAATCTCAGATCAAATGAAGATTCCTGTAAAGTACATTGGAGTGGGTGAAGGCATGAATGACCTACAACTCTTCGATAAGCATGAATTCGTTGATTCCTTGTTTAACTGATTTATTCAGGACAAATCTAACTTCCTTACTTCTTTTTGTGAAATAACGCGATTTTGCGCGATTGGCTTATTGAATTCTTTAATTTCGAACTTCAATTTTCGAGATGAAAAAGTTAAAGATCAACGGCCACGGTCATTTACTTCCTGAACCGCATGAGATCCCACGATTTATGCGGGATAAAAAACTCTTCTGGATCGATGAGGATAAGAAATTCATGCGTCAGGACGATTGGTCAAGACCCATTACGGATCCAAGTTTCTTTTTCGAAGAAAAATTGGAGTGGATGGACCGTTATGCCATTGATCATGGGGTGATGCTCAATTTATCTCAGGTCTATTGCAATGGATGGGAACGTCAGGATGCGAGCGATGCGATCCGTTGGCAAAATGATTTCAATGCAAGTGTTGAACAGCGTCGACCGGATAAATTTACCAGTGGTTTCGTCGTTCAGCCTTTATATATGGATGATGCCTTAGCAGAAATTGAGCGTTGTGTAGAGAAGCTGAACTTATCATTACTTTGTTTACCAACGCATTACTTAAATAAAGAAGGAGAGTGGCTTTCGGTAGCAGATGAAAGTGTGTTTCCTGTCTTTGAAATGGCAGATAAGTACCATTTAGCTGTAGAGATCCATCCGTACGATGGAGAGAAGATGGTGAAATTGAAGGATATCTACTGGCGTTTCCATCTGGTTTGGATGATG
>CAIYQV010000200.1 GCA_903928365.1 uncultured Flavobacteriia bacterium | reverse complement strand
ATCTATTCATTCGATCTGACTACTTCAGCATTGAAGAACTACAGCAGCAATACCCATGAGATCTCGCTGAGTTTCAACGCCTGTCGACCTGACAAAACGGCTTCTGTCAGTTGCCCTTTGTTTGAATAAAAAAATTATTGTTTGATGAACGATTTGACTTGGTCGCCAACCTGAATGAAATAGATTCCAGGTGACAGACCCCTCAAGTCAAGCTGCATTTCCGGAGAAGTTTGAAACTTTTTCACCACCGATCCATAGGCATTTAAAATCTTTGCATCCAGGTCACTTTCCGAAAAAGCCAAGTTCAACACATCCTGAACCGGATTGGGAAATACATTCAGGTCATGAAGTTCTTGTTCGGTAACTCCACCAAGAAAATCCACACAATAATGATCAATCGTAGGAAACCATGTGACAAACTCCATCAACGCAGGCATAATCTCATAACTATCGCCGGTAATCAATGAATACGGTGTAAAGGTGTTACCAGGAACATCCGTTAACAAGATCGGGTTCTCCCAAATACAATTAGAGCCTTGTGTTTGCCATTCCGGTAAATGCGTAACTACAAAATGTTCAAGTGTTAACGCACTGCTTTTTTTTATGCCGAACGTGGGGCCGTTCACTAATAGTGCAACCGAACTGTCTGTATGGGCAGCAAAGCCGTCAGCGCGACCCATCTCTTCTATCACGCTCAAAACATTACCCAAGGAATCCAGTTTGAGGAAAGAACTGCTGTAGGGGTCCTGATAGTAAAATATGACAGCACTGTCCGAATCAAACGCCAGCGTTCTACGACCTTCATTTCCCCACAGGTACATGTCCTGTTCATACGCATTTCGAGACCAATTCACATTTCCGGCAGTGTCGCATTTTACAACTCCGTTGATGATTTCAAAGGCCGCAGTATTCAGGTTTCTCAAATACAGGTGCTTTCCATCAGAAATAGCATCCGTAAAAAAGGAATTTGGCTGATCGTATTTTTTACTCCATAAAAGCTGACCATCAGGTGCCATTCTGATCAACAGCCCCTTCCAGTATCCACCTTCACTCACGCCACCCGAAATCAGAAAATCACCATTTTCCATGCGCGACATCCCTTCGAGTTTGATCCTCTCTCCATTTGGATCGAGCACATCCGTTGACCAAATTTTTGTGCCCGCAGAATCGATCATCATGACAAAGGCGGGTTCGGCCATCATATCCCTCGACCCCAGTAAAAGTGCTGTTGTATCCGAAGTGATAAGTACATTTTTAATATTCGTCTGTTGATCCGAACCATTCTCCACTGAACCTTTCCACAGCACATTACCATTTTTATCCAGTTTGATGAGCGCCGCACCGTGTTTATTGGACATGGGATTTAAGATCTTTCCCGCCGCAAGCACACTGGAATCCGACCAAGGCACAGCGGTTTCGAAAGAAAAATCAGTGAAGAAAGTCGTGAAACACTTTTCCCAATGCTGTTCACCGGATGAATCTGAAGAAACGATAAAAGCCCCGTTGTAT
>CAIYQV010000199.1 GCA_903928365.1 uncultured Flavobacteriia bacterium | reverse complement strand
TTGAATATGGACGAATATGTGTCTCTTACCTCGTTTACCAACCATCCGATGTATCAGAGATGTATGCTGGAGATTCCTGATAACTGGGCTTGGGGAGAAAGCTATAATGTTGGTTTAACAGATCTTTTTGATGCGTGTGATTACGCTTTGAAAAACGGATATACCCTTGCATGGGGAGCGGATGTATCTGAAAAAGGGTTCAGCTTTAAAAACGGTTTGGCAATTGTGCCTGAGGATCCGTCTACCATCGATGTTCAGGGAAGGGACAATAAAAACTTCTCAGATGCCGGAGCTGATAAATCCTCCAATGCCTTCCTTTCACCGCAGAAAGAGCTTACCATTACTCCTGAATTACGTCAACAGGCATATGATGGTAAAGTAACCACTGATGACCATGGAATGCACATTGTGGGATTGTATAAGGATCAAAATGGAACGCGCTATTTGCTTGTCAAAAACTCTTGGGGTACAGGCAATTATCCTAAAGGATTCTTGTATGTTTCCGAGAATTATTTCAAGTACAAAACCATCAATATTTACTTGCATAAAGAGGGTGTGGCGCCTGCGCTTAGAAAGAAACTAGGAATTTAATTTTCTTGTTTTGTAGGAGTAATAAGATTTTGTCGTAACTTCTTATTTGTAAAACTGCTCTTATGGAACGTTTGACACCAGCTGAGGAACAGGTCATGCTCAGGTTGTGGAAACTTCAGAAGGCAACAGTGAAAGATATACAGGAGCTGTATAAAGAACCTAAACCCGCGTACAATACGACTTCAACGATCGTTAGGATCCTTGAGCGTAAAAAGTTTATTAAACACACGTCGTTAGGAAGAGGTTATATGTATTCTCCAAAGGTAACTCGTGAAAAGTACCGTGAATATCTGATTAAGCATTTGTTGTCTAACTATTACGACAATAACAAGCAGGACCTAAAGAATGACATTTAGCAGAAGCCGCGGAAGCGGCTTCTTTTATTTCTGACACCTGTTTCAGACCGCTGAGCAAGTAATAGCAGGTTGGCAACATTTACACGATTACTTTTGTTGTTTGATTATGTTGATACGAGTATTATTTACAGTCACAATCTGGTTGCTAATTGACCTATATGCATTTATGGGGCTCCGAACGATCACCGCACGGTCGAGTTATTCCTGGATGCAATGGCTGAACTGGATCTATTGGGGGGTTGATTTGCTCATTCTCGCTACGATCTTTTATTACAGTTTTGCAGGTAAATTCTCGAATGGACCTGGCAGACAAGTGGGCTGGTTGCTAGGTGCTTTGATGATCTCGCTCGTTCCAAAATTGTTGGTAGTCGGAGTCCTTTTTATGGAAGACATCACCCGGGCACTTTATGCTGCCTTCTCGATTGGTCAAAAAGTAATGGGTTACACCGAATCCACCTCCTATGTGCCGGAACGAAGGAAAATTGTAAGTCAGCTGGCTTTTGGTTTGGCAGCGATACCTTTTATCGGCATGATCTATGGAACCGTAAAAGGAAAATACGATTACCGAGTTCACCGGATCAGGTTAACGTTTAAGGACCTTCCAGAAGCCTTTCATGGTTTCAGGATCACACAGTTATCGGATATTCATTGTGGAAGTTTTGATGATCCGGAGGCTGTTAGAAAAGGTATAGAGCTGACAAATTCAGAAAAAAGTGATTTGCTTGTGTTTACCGGTGACTTTGTAAATACGAAGGCAGATGAGTTGGAAGAATGGTTCGATCTTTTCAAAGCACTGGAAGCTCCAATGGGAAAGTTTTCAATTCTGGGGAATCATGATTACGGTGATTATATTGAATGGCCAAATATGCAAGCCAAACAGGCGAACATGGATAAGCTGCAACAATTACAACGTGACATGGGCTTTCGTTTGCTGCTCAATGAACACATTCGCATCGAAAAGGATGGACAATCGATCGTTCTTGCCGGGGTGGAGAATTGGGGTAAGCGTGGATTTGTGAAGCATGGCAATCTTCCGAAGGCACTGAATGGAATTCAAAAGGAGGATTTCACGGTGCTTTTATCGCATGATCCCTCGCATTGGGAAGCGGTCACATTAAAAGAGGAAAAGCACATTCATCTTACTTTATCCGGTCACACTCACGGGATGCAATTTGGTGTGGAGATCCCCGGATTCAAATGGAGTCCATCAAAGTACCTCTATCCTCAATGGGCAGGGTTATATTCACAAAACGATCGTCACCTGTATGTAAACCGAGGATTCGGATTTCTTGGATTTCCGGGAAGAGTAGGGATCTTACCTGAAATTACGGTGATTGAGCTGCAGAAAGCCTGATTTTCTAGTCGGTTTCGCAGGATTTAAATTCTGCGAAGGTGAGGTCATTTTCCTATCAGCTCAGAGGCAAATGTGCGTGCCAATGTGTCTGCCTGAACAAAGTCTTCGTATTTCGGATGTGCAACGGATGCGACTCCATGTAACGTTTGTTCGTTGATACTGCCTATTTCAAGAAATCCAATTCGATCGTTCAAGAAAGCTTCTACCGTAACCTCATTAGCTGCATTTAAGATACAGGCCGCCGTTCCTTCCATGGCCATTGCTTTGTAAGCGAGATCCAGATTTTTAAAAACTTCTCTATCCGGTTTTTCGAAGGTGAGTTGCGGGTAATCGACGAAGTTGAAGCGCGGAAAATCTGTTTTAAAGCGATCCGGATAGGTAAGTGCAAACTGAATGGGCAACTTCATATCTGGTAAACCCAT
>CAIYQV010000198.1 GCA_903928365.1 uncultured Flavobacteriia bacterium | reverse complement strand
GCTTGTGTCACAAGATCCTCTATCGGCGTAGAAACATTCTTTCCGCGCATCAATGGAATCGCACAAAAAGAGCATGGTCGGTCACAGCCTTCCGCAATCTTGAAATACGCATAATGGTTTGGAGTTGTTAATAAACGTTCGCCTACCAATTCATGTTTATAATCAGCTTTCAGGGTTTTGAGTAGTCTCGGAAGATCACGTGTTCCGAAAAAAGCATCGACCTCGGGAATTTCCTTTTCCAGATCGTCTTTGTACCGCTCCGACAAACAGCCCGTAACATACACTTTATCGACCAAACCTTCCGATTTTGCTTCTGCGTAACGAACGATTGTATCAATAGACTCTTGTTTGGCATTATCAATGAATCCACATGTATTGATGATCACGATCTCCGCATCATCGTCCATGGATTCATGCTCAACATCGAATTGATTGGCTTTGAGCTGCGCCATCATCACTTCCGAATCGAACAGGTTTTTGGAACATCCCAGTGTAACTACATTAACCTTGTTCTTTTTGAGCGTTTTTGTCTTCATACTGCAAAAATAAGGAATCTCATCAGAGACATGCGATAATCGCTATATTTGAATTGGGTATGGGAAAAACAATCTTTTTTTTAATGCTGTTTGGTTTACTGACAGCATGTGCACATCAGAAAAAAGCAACGGGCGGTATAGATCCTGTTGTCCAAAATGCTGTTCCATTAGGGTTGATTGGGAATGTAAATGAGGCTTCTGACTCCGTGACAATCGAGCAGGCTACCTTAACCGGTGATTTGCTTCAACTGGATATTTCCTATGCCGGAGGATGTCAGAAGCATGAATTTTCTTTGATAGGTTCTGCGGCCATTTCAAAATCTCTGCCTCCGCGAAGAGCTATTAAACTTATTCACCACAATGTAGGTGATAAGTGTAAAAAGAGGATTCATGAAAAATTATATTTTAACGTTGAAGCTTTCGCATACACGAAAGAAAAAGGAAGTACTATATTTCTCGATCTCGACGGTTACCGAAATTCCATTGAATATATAAAACAGTAAGATGAAAATTGGTGTATTACTTTCCGGTTGCGGAGTCTATGATGGTGCAGAAATCCAAGAAGTTGTTTTGACCTTATTAGCGATCGAAGAGATTGGAGCAGAAGCTATTTGTATTGCAATTGACGAACCTCAGCATCACGTGGTGAACCATCTTACCGGAGAGGAAATGCCGGAGAATCGAAATATGATGGTAGAGGCCGCGCGTATTGCACGAGGAAAAGTGGTTGAGATCGGACAAATTGCTCCTTCGGAAATCGACGGATTGGTTATTCCGGGAGGATTCGGAAGTGCGAAGAACTTTACAACATGGGCATTTGAAGGTCCAAATGGCGAGATCAACCCAAAAGTAAAACTGCTGGTCGTCAATCTGATCAACATAGGTAAACCCATAGCAGCATTGTGTGTTAGCCCGGTAGTCATTGCTAAAGCATTGGAGGGATCCTCCATCAAACCATCTCTTACCATTGGCACTGACAAAGAAGCATCACCATACGATATCCAAGCATTTAGCGGAGGCCTTGAACAAACAGGTGCGTCCACCACAATGAAATCAGTGAGTGAAATCTTTATTGATCAGGAAAACAAGATCATAACAGCTCCTTGTTACATGATGGAGGCTTCCATCCTTGAAATCCGTAAGAACATTCGTTCGGCAGTGGAGGCATTACGTGATCTTGCTTAATGCAAGTTCGGGGTAAATGGTTCCAATTTTACGTATCTTGTTAACAATTGCGTAATCTTTGTGGGAAATTTTAGACCTTAAAACTCCCTGCTTCCGAAATGTTGACCTAATTTTGCGGCTCAAATCAAAGCTTTTGCTTTTAAAAAGAACGTATGAACGTATTTGGAAAACATGGTCAACATGCCGACCTTAACGAGTCCATCGGACTTAACCATCTTGGAACACAATTCTGGAACCTTACACCTGCAGAGCTTGTAGAGGACACTGTTATCAACGGACAGGGTGTATTGACAGACACTGGAGCAATTGCTATTGAAACAGGAGAATTCACGGGACGTTCCCCAAAGGACCGATTCGTAGTTTATGATGAGAACACCGAAAATTCCGTTTGGTGGGGTGACATCAATATCAAGTTTACAACATCTCAATTCGATGCGTTGTATAACCGAATGAAAGCTTATTTGAACGGACGTGACGTATATGTGCGTGACGCGTTTGCATGTGCTGATCCACAATTCCGAATGAATATTCGCGTGGTGACTGAGTTTCCATGGTCGAATATGTTTGCCTATAACATGTTCCTTCGTCCTGAGGACAACGAATTAGAATCTTTCTTACCAGACTGGCACATCGTATGTGCTCCAGGATTCATGGCAGATCCTGCTATAGATGGAACACGTCAGCACAACTTTGCTGTGTTAAACTTCACACGCAAGATGATCATCATCGGTGGAACAGGTTATACAGGAGAAATCAAGAAAGGTATTTTCTCTGTGTTGAACTATGTTTTGCCACATGAGAAAAATGTACTTTCTATGCACTGTTCTGCAAACATTGGAAATGAAACAAACGATACAGCCGTGTTCTTTGGTCTTTCAGGAACAGGTAAGACAACACTTTCTTCAGATCCTAATCGTCGTCTAATTGGTGACGATGAGCATGGATGGGCTGAGAACTCTGTGTTCAATTTTGAAGGCGGATGTTATGCGAAGACCATCGACTTGACTCGTGAGAAAGAGCCGCAGATCTATGATGCGATCAAATTCGGGGCAATCCTTGAGAACATTGGATTCTTTGACGGAACTTCCACTCCGGATTATACAGATGGATCTATCACGGAAAACACACGCGTTTCCTATCCGATTCACCATATTGACAATATTGCCACTCCATCCATTGGTAGTGCCCCAAAGAATATTTTCTTTTTAACAGCCGATGCGTTTGGTGTATTGCCTCCGATCTCCAAATTAACGAAGGAGCAAGCCATGTATCACTTCATGTCAGGTTACACGGCAAAAGTTGCAGGTACTGAGGTAGGAATTACCGAGCCAACAACAACCTTCTCTGCCTGTTTTGGAGCTGCTTTCTTGCCGTTGCACCCAGCGAAATACGCCAAATTACTTGGTGAAAAGCTCGAAGGAAAAGATATCAATGTATGGTTAATCAATACCGGTTGGACAGGTGGATCTTATGGGGTTGGAAGTCGCATGAAGCTTTCTTATACACGTGCCATGATCACCGCTGCTCTTACAGGTAAACTAGATACAGTGAACTATGAGAAATTGCCAATCTTTGATCTGGCGATGCCAACCACGTGCGAAGGTGTTCCAAGTGAGATATTGAATCCACGTAGCACTTGGGCAGATAAGAATGCCTATGACGATACGGCAAATAATTTAGCGAGCAAATTCGTTACGAACTTCGAGAAATATGCTGCTGAAACGAGTCAGGATATTTTGAATGCTGCACCAAAGGTTTTGGTGAAGTAAGAACGAACCCGGAAATAAAAAAAAGCGGCCAATTGGTCGCTTTTTTTGTTTGATACCTAATACATGTTTATACAAGGCTACATCAGATCTCGATTCTTTCTCTTACTTCCCCACCAGCCCTTTCGAATGAAATAAATAATCATTGCAGCAGCAACCAATACCATTACGATGAGAATCATACCATAGCCGTATGGCATTTTTATTTCAGGCATGTATTCGAAATTCATCCCATATATACCGGCGATAAATGTTAAAGGAATGAAGATGGAACTCACTACAGTTAGCATTTTCATGATCTCATTCATTCGTTGCCCCTGCACTGCATAATAGAGGTTCGACATCCCTTCCAGTATTTGTTTATGTGCATCTACATCTTCCAGTACAGCAAGACAATTCTCTTTCAAATCTGCAAAATAGTGTCGGTTGTCTGCACTCAAATAAACACTTTCCAGCTTTTCTAAATGTGAGGTTACATCCTTCAGTGGTAATACGGTTTTTCTTAATTCTACCAACTTGCGCTTTTCTTCTTCTATCGCCCTTAAAATGCCACTATCATTCATTCGGATCAACTTGTTTTCCAGGTGCTGAATGGATTCCCCAATGGTTTCCAACACTTCAAAATAGTTATCGATAATGGCCTCCAACATCCGAAACAGCAAGAAATCAGGTCCTTTAAACCGAATTTTACCCCTTTTCTTCTCTATACGATCGCGCACATCCGGAAAGTGATCAGAACTTCTGTTTTGAAACGATATCAGAAAGTGTTTTCCAAGAACAAAACTGATCTGATCCAGAACCAATTCATTTGCGTTCCCTTGAGGAGGCAATGCTGACCGAACCGAAAAAAAGAGGTAATTGGGATACTCCTCTAATTTTGGTCTGCGCTTTTCCTCATAGATATCTTCCATCGTTAACAGATCTACCTGCAAATGTTCGCATAAACGCTGAATACTGGGCTTATCATCCAAACTGTGAAAATTGAGCCAGGAAACAAAATCAGAATCAAGTGATGATTCTACAAATTCTTCTGCAAAATAAGCAGGAGACTCTTTGGTGATCAGAAAGAATTCCGGATCATATTTATAAAGCTGGCAAACGTGATGGGTATCCATAAGAATCCTTTGGTTGAAGATACATTAATTTCAAAGATGCTTCATCAGGTAACGGTAAAGTTCCACCATACACATAATGTCATACTTGAAGACCTTTTCATCAGGTGTATGGACATGATCTTCAGGTGCTCCAATAAAACACCAGTCAATTGGCAGATCTGAGCGCTGAAGCATCGTACCGTCGCTACCCCCTGCAGATTCAACCTCCAACTGAAAATCCACCCCGGAAAGCCTGGCGAGTTGAATGATCTTATCGAGGTAACTTCTTCGCGGCAAACCACTGTCGCGCATGGAGATAGCAACTCCGCCACCATGTACGATGCCATGGGTTACCCAGGTTATATCTGAAATAAGTGCCTGTCGAACTCCAAACTCCTTCAAAAGATAGGATGCGCAAAATCCTACCGTATTTCCTCCATGTTCTTCATAGGTTGAAAAAACAATGGCGCCATTTTCCAATGTGGATGCAACTTTCAAGGCATTCCAAACCCCCAATCTATTGTCCATATAGGGAGATTGAACAAATTCTTCTGTTTCCCTGAAATCAGGTTTAAACGTCAGAATCGTACCACGATCGATCGTTCTGTCATAGACATATTGCAAAGAACGCGAACCATCTTCATCTTCCAGCACCATCATTTCGGTTTCTATCTCTCCCTGACTATCTGAACCAACCAATTGCATCCCGTCAATGGTACGAGGACCACCAATTTTAATGAGCTCTTTGTCATACCCCACGCTGAAACCGATACTGTCCATGTGGGCATAAATAGCTGTTCTCGGAGTACCAAAAACCAGGATCAGACAATCTTGAAATTCCGGACCTTGGACGAGCATCGGTTGAACCTTCCATGCGTGCTGATGTTGATTGACATATTCCAAGATAAACTCCTTCACCCTGCTTTCGTCGCTGGAGGCGCCTCGGACCTCTACAAGTTGTTTTAGTAATTCCATATTAATAAATTCCGTGATCTGTTATTTTTAACGCCTCATTCTCAGAAATGAATGATAGAAATTCATCCGTTGATTCAATGGATAAAGCAATTTCCAGTGAATAGCTATCTGCAATCTCTTGTGATTTAAGGTCAATTCCCAACCATTTTACCTGACGCATAAAATGGGCATAATCAGTAAAACTGACAATCACATTAAAATGACGTTTCAATTCACAAATTTCTATTTCCCCTGAATTTAATGCTTCATATGCGGCCGTTTTATAAGCCTGAATCAATCCACCTACTCCCAGTTTAGTACCACCGAAATAACGTACAACACCCACCAAAACATTCGTTAGATCAAAAGACTGGATTTGCCCCAAAATGGGAGCTCCTGCCGAATTATTTGGCTCTCCGTCATCGTTTGCACGGTAACGGTCCTTTTTCCAGCCAAGCCTGTAAGCATAACAGAGGTGACGAGACTGATAATGCTCTTTGCGCCATTGCTCTAAATACATTTTAACTTCATCCTCAGAATAACATGGAACGGCCAACGCAATAAATTTCGAGCCCTTTTCCTTGTACATCCCTGTACAAAGCTGCTTTATTGTGCGATACGTATGCTCAATTTCGGGCATGGAGGCAAAAAATAAAATTGTAACTTTAAAACAACATACACTATTGAAAGTGCGGATTATTTTAGCTTTTACAATGTTAACTATTTTTTTGGGGTGCAAAGAAAAGGAACCGCTAGTTGATAAATGTTCAAACGGTTTTGTAGATGCAGGAGAAACAGGAATAGACTGTGGAGGAAAATGTCCCCCATGCGAAGTAATTAACCATCCCTCCCTATATCTGGAAATAAATGGAACTCCCCTTTCAATGTCTGGTAAATCGATCGTTTTAAATTCAGGGAATTATATCCTCACCGCATCCAATGATTCACTTGTTGTTAAATTCAATCTTGGAAACAATCTTCAAATTGGAACCTTCCTGTTGGATCCAAATGGTACATTTACTCAATTGAACGGAACATTTTACTTGAATGCTTCCAACGGTGTGCGAACGATCTCATCCAATGACTCGATTTACAAGACTGTAAACGGATTTACGCAGGCTGATCTTACCCGAACCGGATATACCGATACCCTCAAAATTCGAAATTGTCAATTTGATTATCTCCCCTACCCATGAAATATTTATTCTGCGTTTGCCTTA
Source organism: uncultured Flavobacteriia bacterium (assembly GCA_903928365.1). Classification (GTDB taxonomy): domain Bacteria; phylum Bacteroidota; class Bacteroidia; order Flavobacteriales_D; family Crocinitomicaceae; genus M0103. The sequence goes on along the minus strand of CAIYQV010000198.1, from coordinate 2,412 downwards.
TTGCACTTTTAGTTTCCTGTGCTCCCAGCCGATTTGTAAAACCATTGGAGTATAAACAACATGCTATCACAGGCTCATTTGGAGGAGCTCTCACCAATGTTCCGGGAGTCGCTGTGATTCCTATTCCACATACTTCTCTGGGTTATGGCTATGGTTTACGAAAGAATACTACGGTTTATGGCAGCTGGTATACAACAGCAGCTGTTTTCGGTGTTTTTCAAATGGATGCGGGTATCACACAATCTCTTTGGCGGGATTCTCTGAACAGAATGGGAATTACAGTAAGTCCCGGAGTCAATTTTATGGTCGATGTATTTGAAAAGAATGCAAAAGTTTGGCCCCAACTGGATGCGAATTACTATTTCGATTATAAAAAATGGACAAAAGAAACAGAGAATGGAAAACTAAAACAAAAAACCAATTCCTTCTATTTTGGTTTTACTAACTGGTTCGAATTGCAATCTACGCGAGCACATGATGTGACTCAAAAAAACAGACTGATCTTTAACCCTCAGATTGGCCACATTTTCGAACGGAATAAATGGAATTTCACTTTGGAAATCAAGTTATTGGCGCCGTATGCTTCTAACCAAGACATCGTTGTAGATTACGTTAGTCCTTTGGGAAAACGAGGGGCTTTGGGAACTTTTTTTGGTTGTACGTATAAATTGTAATGATGAAAAAAGGATTTTTAATCACTGCTATTGTTCTTATCGCTTTTTCCTGCAGAAAAAGGCTGGACAACTTTCTTTTCAGTAATGACAACAGCATCACAGCATACCTGTTAGACAATTATACCGGTCGCACAACGCTGGACGTAGGAAATGAGTACCACGTTGAAGACAGTCTGATCCATAAATTCATGATTCCAATGAATTTCGAAGGCAAGGAATTACAGATTGCTGCTATTTATGTAGGAGAACTCAGTGAAATTGCAACAGACACGGTCATCATGTACTGCCACGGAACGGCCGATCATATGGACTTCTATTGGCCACGGCAGAAACTCTATGCAAACATGGGAGGCAAACACCGGTTTGGAGTATTGATGATCGATTACCCGGGCTATGGTTTATCTGAAGGCACACCTACCGAATCCAACATGTATGCTTCAGTAAATGCCGGATTGAACTGGCTTAAAACAAATGGTTTGACAAGTGACAGACTCGTCCTCTTTGGATTTTCCCTGGGAACTGCACCAACTTGTGAAGTCGCCGGAAATGCATCTGAATATGCTTTGGCACCCGGCAAATTCATTTTAGAGGCTCCATTTGCCTCATCAGAAGTTCTTGTTCAAGATGCGGCATTATTGGCTATGCCGGCAAGTTATTTTGTGAATGTAAAAGTGGATAATGCAGAGGAAATTAAAACGGCAACAGCACCATTTCTTTGGATCCATGGTGAAGCAGATTCATATCTCAGTATTCATACGCATGGTGAAGTCGTTTTCAACGCATACCCGCATGCTTCAAAAACCGCGGTGCGGGTTCCGGGTGGCGATCATGAGAACACACCATTCGTGATGGGTTATTCCAATTACCTGTATGCCATACTCAACTTCATCAAGAGTTAAATTGCAAGCTTATTATTCCTATAATCATTGAACGAAAAAAGCCACCTCATCGGGTGGCTTTCTTATTATTGAATCGTCAATTTTTTCTCTAATTCTTCGAGGTATCCTCTGAACTGCTTATCGGTTTCGGAAAGATTCATTACCGTACGACAAGCGTGCAAAACAGTAGCGTGGTCTTTTCCTCCACAATGTGCACCGATGTTTGCCAAAGATGATTTTGTCATCTTTTTAGAGAAGTACATAGAAATCTGGCGTGCTTGTACCACTTCACGTTTACGCGTTTTGGATTTCAGCATTTCGATTGGAAGATCGAAGTAATCGCAAACCACTTTCTGGATATATTCGATCGAAACTTCGCGAGCTGTATTCTTCACGAATTTGTCAACCATTTGCTTAGCCAATTCAAGCGTAATCGCCTTCTTGTTCAATGAAGCTTGTGCAAGCAGTGTATTCAGCGCACCTTCCATCTCACGGACGTTGGTATTGATCGAATAAGCAAGGTATTCAACCACATCGCGCGGCAATTCGATACCATTTCCGTACATTTTCTTTTCAAGAATTGCAATGCGAGTTTCCAAATCCGGTGTGCCCAAATCTGCGGAAAGACCCCACTTAAAACGGGAAAGTAAACGCTGTTCCATTCCTTGCATTTCAACCGGCGCCTTATCCGATGTTAAAATGATTTGCTTTCCGTTCTGGTGCAAGTGATTGAAAATGTGGAAGAACACGTCCTGCGTACGTTCCTTACCTGAGAAGAACTGCACATCATCAATGATCAACACATCGATCATCTGATAAAAATGGATAAAATCGTTCGTCGTCTGATTTTTAATCGCTTC
>CAIYQV010000197.1 GCA_903928365.1 uncultured Flavobacteriia bacterium | reverse complement strand
TTTTCTTTCTTTGTAAAGTGTTTGCCAGGTATCGTAATCGTAGAAAGGGTAAACCCCTAGTTCATAACCCTGATTTCGCAGGTGATCGAAGTATTGTTCAAATCGGAATCGTTGAGATGGCGCGCTGCCTTCGGGATAAGGAACCAGGAAGTAGATCTTTTTTGCCATCTACCGCAAAGTTAGGAAACTTCAGAATTTACCTTGAGTAAGCTGTGATAAACGTTTGCATAGCGTTCAACTCCAGATTCCAGTCCGTAGAATTCTTTTGCTCCACGCATTGTTTCTACTTTGTCAAAGGAGGTTTGGAGTTGTTCCTTAAGATCCGAAGGGAAATGATTCAGGTTTTGCAAAACAACCCCGCTTTTGTAGGTGTTTACCACCAAAGCAGTATCACCCACGCCCTCATTACAAATAAGTGGAATTCCCATGGCCATCAGTTCTCCTTGTTTGGTGGGAGAGGAGGCTTTTTTGGAATAAGCCGGAAGAATAAAAAAGACAGAAAGATCGAATAAGGAAATATAGCCAGGCACTTCCGAATGCAGGCAGCGGTCAATCAGAAGGTCATTTGAATTAATTCCCAAAGAGTTCGCTTTGCTCCGAATGTGTTCGGGGTTGTCACCGGTTACAAATAAAAAACGCCAGGAATGATCCTGTTGTTTGAGTGATTTAAAGAGTGTCAGCATTTCGTTCAACATGTACCAGGTACCCACCGAACCCACATAGCCCAGGATCTTATCTTCGGATCGAATACCCAACTTGTCTCTCAGGACAGTAAGTTGAGCCGCATTGACCTTTTCCGGGTCGAATAAATGGAGGTCTGCACAACATGGGATTACTGTAATCTTATCGGAAGAAACGGTCGGGCAGATATTCTCAAGGATCTCTTGCTTCCCATTGTGTGTGAGCGAAATGATGTGATCTGCTTCCTTCAGAAAGTCTTTTTCTTTTCTTTTGAAATACCGGAATACGGTTCTGAAAACGCGGTTTCTCAAGTTCCAGATCTTACCATCTACGCGTTCATCCGCCCAGAAGCCTCGCATGTCAAACAGCAAAGGAATCCCCAATGTACGTTTCATTCGAAGTCCTACGAGCGCCGCTAGGTAACTTCGACAATGCACCATTTTAAAGCGATACTTCCGATGAAGTTTCATTGCTTTGTTTCGCATTTTTGAAATGTCAAAGACTGTGGAAACAACAGGCGGTCGTTTCGTGTAAGGAATGGGATGCCATGTGATTCCTGCCTCGTCGCACATCTTTTGGATCTGATTTTTATGCTGCTGAAATCGGTCCGGTTTTTCAAAACTGATCAGATGAAAGGCGTAACCTTGCTTGGACAATTCACGCATATAGGGCAATACCTGCGATTGACCAAGTGGATCGGTCATGCCGTCGTAGGAGAGGTAGAGTATGTTCGTTTTTTGTATCAACACCGCGTCTTTTTTGAGCAAAGATCAAAGAACAAAGAGCAAAGACTTACTTTTTGTACTAATACCATCTTTGTTCCTTATTCCTTGTTCCATTTACATCCATTCCTCGTACCACATTTCAAACATCAGCAGATACTCTTTTTTGAGCAAAGAACCAAGAACAAAGAGCAAGGACTTACTTTTTTTACTAAAACCATCTTTGTTCCTTGATCCTTATTCCTTGTTCCATTTACATCCATTCCTCGTACCACATTTCAAACATTAGCAGATACCAGATCTTGAGATCGAACTCTTTTTTTCCATTGAGAAAATCTGATTTCAATTGTCTTACATAAGCAGGTGAAAGGATTCTTTCTCGGGCGATGCGTTCATCCGACAGGTACTCTTCCAGGAGCGGTCGCAACTCTGTTCGCAACCAATCTGCTATCGGAATCGCAAAGCCCATTTTGGGTCGGTCCATCACTTCTTTCGGTACGTAGCGGTGAACGATCTCTCTGAGGAGGTATTTCTTTACACCATTACGGTACTTGAATTCATCCGGGATTTGTGCTGCCCATTCGATGATGTGTTGGTCCATGAAGGGTTCTCTACCTTCCAAGCTTGCTGTCATCGTAGCGCGATCGACTTTCTGAAGGATATCATCCAGCATATAAGTCGTGTAATCGATGGCCATCATGTAAGCCAAGGGCGAGTAAAATGGAGCTTTTAGTTCTTTCGATTCGTAGGCTGTTTCCAAAGCATGGAAAGGTAATTGGATAAGCTCATCTAATTGTTGATTAGCATATTGTGTGCTCAAACTCCGCATGATCTTTTCCGGCGAAGGATCCCGAAGGATACCCTTCAATTTTTCATAACGGTTATGAAAATTGTATCTATTCTTCAGCACGGGAATGCGCTCTGCAGGAATCAAGTCCATGCTTCCCGCTATCATTTTGCGCACTAACGAGGGCATTTCGGCAATACGTTTTCCATGACGCATCAAGTAATCATAGCGATTATAACCTGCAAAGATCTCGTCTCCACCATCGGCACTCAAGGCTACCGTTACATGTTTGCGTGCCATGAGGCTGACCAGCGTCGTTGGAATGGCACTGCTGTCACCAAAAGGTTCATCGTAATGGAAGGGCAAACGCTCGATCAACTCCATAGCCTCTTTTTGGGTGCAGGCCATCTCGGTGTGATCTGTTCCTAATCGATCCGCAATTTCTTTAGCAAATGGAGCCTCATTGAGACCTATATCAGGAACGGAAATCGTAAAGGTTTTCAGTTTTTCGGTGCGGTCTTTCTGC
>CAIYQV010000196.1 GCA_903928365.1 uncultured Flavobacteriia bacterium | reverse complement strand
GATTCATCATCCAACCCGCTTTCTTTTAATCTGTCGGGTGAAATGTAAATGTCTGTATAGCTCTCTTCGAAACTTTCAAATCTCGAAAAACCAAGGTCAACCGTCAGTTCTATTCTTGACAGCGGACCCATGCGGTTTTTTGCTACGATCAATTCGGCTTTCCCAATCGTGCTGCGCCCATCTTCATCGCACAGAAAACCGTAATATTCCGGACGATAAAGAAACATCACCTTATCCGCATCCTGCTCAAGGGAACCGCTTTCACGCAGATCGGAAAGCATGGGTCTTTTATCACCGCCTCTGCTTTCCACTGAACGACTCAATTGACTCGAGGCAATAATCAATACATTGAGTTCTCGGGCAATCGCTTTGAGTGTTCGGCTGATATAGGCTATTTCGGACTCGCGATTATGTCGGTAACGATTGGAACTTAGTAATTGAAGGTAATCAATGAAGATCACTTTAATTCCGTATTCCAATTTCATCTTCAGGCACAACTGCTTCAAGGCATTCATGGAATTTGCTGGGCCATCGTATAAATAAAGTGGCAACCTTTGAGAAGATTCCGCAAACTTTTTGATCCTAATGTTTTCCTCCTCGCTGGTGTGTCCAGTTAAAATCTTTTGATTGTCAATCCCTGTAGAGGCAGAGACAATACGAGATGTTAAAAGGGTTTGTGATAAGTCCAGGCTTAAAAAAAGAACAGGCATTTCTTTTAGGAACTGAAGAGCCAGATGTAGCAATAACTGCGTTTTCCCCATCCCCGGTCGTGAACCAATAATGACAAATTCTCCTGGTGAAAACCCACCAATTTCACGATCGAAATGAGTCCATCTGGAAAGAATTCGTTCTGAATGTTCATGGCCTTTTGAATGAAAGGTAAGCATTGCTTCACCAAGTGATTGAGGAAGTACTTCCGGAACCTGTTTCATTTCCATTTCCTCAAGAAGCCGGCGAGTTGATTCAAAAAGTTGGTCCTCGTCTTTATCAGTTTGATGGAGTATTTCCGAGAGGCGCGAACGAAAGTGATCTTTCATATTTTAATGATTAATTGCGTCTGATTTGACAAAATTCAGGCCAGCGTTAAAATGGTCTGTTTGCTTCCGAAATTGATGTTAATAGGTGTCAAAAAATGAAAAATATGTGAAAAAATGACTCTGTTAGAATGGCTTCAAAATGAAAGTCCGGTTAACATTTTAATTCATCTGATACGTTCTTCGGTTATGTTCAAAGCAGCGACGGTGACTCTCTGCGATCATCATGTATTCGGTATTGTCCAGATGTTTTTCAAAGATGACTACTGCCTTTTCAAAGTCTCCGGCGAATCGGTACAATTCCGCCATGAAAAGTTCGCCACCAAGTTCGTTCGTATTGATGTGTTGCTGAATCTCAGTAATATTTTCATTGTATGCAGGGTCGTTGTAGACTTCTTCAGGTTGCATTGTGTTTTTCTCCATTGCCTCATGCCACGACCAAAGTAATCGCAATCGCAAATGCAATTCTCGACCTCCGTTTGTGCCCATTCCGAGACTTAAAGCTTCTTTGTATCCGTCAATTGATAAAAAGTTTGCGTAGTCACGGGAACGTTCATTTTTATTTGTTGTTTTCGTCGTGTCATCCAGCCAGAAAATCAGTCCGCATTGCTGACATTTCGTAATGCTCGGAAATTCTGGGAGCATAGGTGCGATCCTTCGGGTATCTGAAAATTGTTTCGATCCTAAAGTGTTGCCGCTAAATATGGATTCATTAGCATGGATCTTGCCGCAATCAGGGCATATGTAGTAGAGGTCTGGTCCTGGGTTCATAATTTTGGAAATTTTAAATAGGAATAAATAAATTGTTGGATATCCGTTTTCGGGATATTGTATTTTTTGAGTGCAGCACGCACGTATTTTACATCTTTATCGACAGTCTCCGAGTAAAATCCTTTCTGCAGATCGAGGGTGTAAAAATCTTTGTCCGGGGTTACTGCAAAGTTGTCATGACTGTGAATGGGTGATGAAATGGCGCTCAGCGGAATTTCTCTTTTGTCGGGGTCTAATGCCTCGGTAGGAGAGGTGAGGTTTACCTGGTTGAGGCCAATGGTCTTCTGTTTGACGGTCACATCGATCCAGAATTCTTTGGAAATCGTCAGTGTGTCCATCACATCCTTATAAAAGAGTGAGGTCCGACAAGTTCCCTTTGTTTTAAGGTCTACCCAGTATTCGTTTTCATAGAGTTGCAGCAGGAGTTTGTTATCCATTACAAACAAGTCGAATTTGAGCAGAAACATATCTTTTCTGGAGAGGTGTATTGGTCGTTTGATAGATCTCAAAGCATCGATAAAGTCCCTCCGTTCGATGGAAAAGGATGCTAGTTCAGGCTCTTCTTTTGGGAGTTGCATCGAGTTCGGTTCATCAAAAAGGTTGATCTGCTTCATAGTTCGTCATTTGATCGGTTTCGGTGTTTGTTGTTGCGTCGATAGGTCTTTCCGGAGGGTTCGGCACGTTGTACGAATCTCCCATCAAAGAAACCCTGGCTTTTTTGTAACTCACGCTGGGATCCCAATCGGAGTTGATGTAATATTCTAGGTTCGTTATTTTTTAGTGGCATGGTGTAGTTTTTCTGCGGAGTTGGCAAAGATCAGGCCAT
>CAIYQV010000195.1 GCA_903928365.1 uncultured Flavobacteriia bacterium | reverse complement strand
GGGTCTTCCCTGTACCGGTTGCCATGGCGATCAAGGCCCTGCGCTCCTCATTGTTATTTGCTATCTTCTCTTCTACTGATTTGATGGCCTCTACTTGATAATCACGCAGACAAAGTCCTTGACGATCAGTGAGGATATCATATGGTGTACTCTGTAATTTCTGCTCACCGGCCAATTCATCGAAGATCAGTTTCTCCTTCAGGTCACGAGGTGTGAACCAAGCTGTGATCGGTCGTTCCACATTCTTCTGTTGACGTGCGTCCCAGAACCAGATCCCAGATTCGAACTTGATCTGTTCCAGATACCCTCGGCCATTGGTAGAAAAGACAAATGGCACCTTATAGTTCTGATCATTGGGATGTTTTACGAGTACCACAGGTCCTTCTTTCTCCACCCCACTGCTATAGTTCTTGGCTTGCTGCAAGGCCTCCATCGCATTTTTATTATGCTTCTTCGCTTCGATGATCCCTACCAATTGCATATCGATGAAAAGCGCGTAGTCTGCCCAACGCGAACCACATTTCCATTCGGCAATGGCCATAGCTTTGCCTTTTGCTGGTAAGGAGCTCTTTTTCTTGAAGTTGAGAACGGATGTATCGCATTCCCAACCCGCTTCGCGCAATTGATGATCGATACGACCCCGAGTTTCCGCTTCGGTCTGTTCGATCTTTCGAACGAGTCTAGTAGCTGCCTCTTTTCGCTCTTCCTTCACTTCCGAAGAAAGCTTCGCTGTACTTTCAAGCTTTTCCTTGTAGTTCCGAACTTCTTCTCGGGCTAACTCTAACTCTTGCTCCAAAGCAAGTAATTCTGTGTTGTTCTGAGGGGTTTCGGTCGGTTCCACGAATTCGAACTCCAGCTGCGAGTCCTCATAGACCACATAGAACCATTTGATCACTTTCACCGTCTGGCGGAGCATGAACTTGGCTTCAGCAGTTGTCCCTATTCCGTCGTGCGATGCCTTGTTGCCAGAGATCCTGATCTTATGGAACAGCTCTAGTATATCAGCAGGAAGGATATTGTCGTATTCTAATTTTTGTAATCTCGTCAGTTGGTCCATTCTATCCAGGTCCAATCCCTCATATTTCGAGATCAGTTTGGATAACAATTCCAGTAACAACCTCAACTTTGTGAGTGTCGTCGGTGGATCGATGAAAACGTTCATCTCCGCAAGTTGCCCGATATGAGCAAGCTGTGGATATTCTTTCTTGACGACATGAAAATTGGAAGAATTTACCGTCATCAGTTCCCAGAAAAAAGAAGTTTTATTTTCATTAGCAATTTAACAGTTAATGGAGACTTGTATATTCTGTGATAATCAGACAATCTGATGAAAGTGAAGGGGCCGCACCGCGTTCAAGCATTTTTGAATAAAAGCTCTCTGTCATGCTGTGCAGAACTAAAGAATAATTAAGCATTTGTGAGAATTGATAAAGCACATTGATAAAACCTAGACCGATTCCATTACCTCTGTCTTCTTGGGGTAGAAATATGTTATACAAATAAATCTCTTTATTGGATTCTGAAATGCCAATTCGAAGCATTAGAAATGAGGATTTCAAAGAATCTTTTTGAACATATAATTCAATTATTTGGTTAGTCTCTTCGGCTTTAATATCATAATCATTACAGCCAGAAAGATATTCTTTGAGATAACCAATAGATAGGTATGTTATTTTTTCGAGTATTGTTAAACCAGTAGCATTCTTCATTGTGTTAAACATTTGAGACCTAATATCTGAATTATTTTTTTGTGATTAATAAAATAATCTTACTAACTCAACTGAAGCCTGTGTTTTAACCTAAATAAATGATGATGATGTTAATACTGCCCCAGGGCCTCCCTCAAGCGATCGATCACCCCTTGCTTCAGCCATTCAGGTGAAATCACCTTCACCCGTTCACCTTGTTTCAGAATCTGCTCCTCCAGTTCATAATTCGGAATCACACGAATAGAAATCCGTAACTCCTTTTCGTCATCCAATAGGATTTTCTGAGAAGCATGCAATGGTTGGGATTTGATATAATTCCCCTGAAACGGATCATACGACAACACTACTTCCTCCACTTGTTCGCCCTCATAGACCAAACCAATCACATGGTCGAACTGCTCCTTGGGTCGCTTCATTTTAGGCTTAAACACTTCCGGAAGCACCTGTAAACCCTTGATACGATCGATACCAAAACTGCGAAACGCACCATCCGGCAAACAACCGAACACATACCAACGATTCTGGTATTGCTTCAGTAAATGTGGATGCAACACCATTGTGCGTTCCTCCTCCCTCCAGTAACTGTAGTGTGTGAATTGCACCACATGACGATCAATCACCGCTTGAAGTAAATCTTTCAAAATTTCAGGATCCATGCGCATGGTCGTTCGGTCGAAATCAATGTAATCGATGTTTCCACTGCTTTTAACCAAGGTTTCATTGATAATACGTGCCGTATTGAACAATTCGAACACCTGCATCCAATTGTCAAATTCCGCTTTACTTTCTTCATCAATGCAATACCCATTGTGAAAGCGGTTATACTTAATCTCAATAAAACAAAGGTCACGAAGCGTCTTCAGATCCCGTTGCAAGGTGCGTTCGGTAGGTTGTAAATCCTTGTCAGTTAGATAAGTCAACAGATCCGACATGCTCGGATAAGAGTGATGCTTCACATAATTTAGAATCAAGGAAAGCCGCTCGACAGATTTGAATTGGGGCATGGACTTGAATTTTAATGAAAGTAAAGATAACTATCTCTCCACGACATATTGTGGCGGTCATCACGCATTTCTTTGTCAAAAAGAAATTACCATGCATGCCAACATTCCCGACCATCCTCAGCCTAAATGTACTAAAATCGCTTTTGTCATGGTGTACGAGGAGTGCACCATTAGCTTCAACCAGTTTGGCCAGCGCTTGGGCAGGTATGAGGCAGAAGAAGGACGAGAACAAAAATTCTACTGTACCTTCTTTACGGAAGATTGCGTCATTGTTTCCTTAAAGGGAGATACCACCTTACTGCTCCATTATGACATGACAGAAGATCGGGTAATCAAAGAAAACAGAACGGATCTTTTTTTTGAAGATTCAGCGTTCAAACCTGCGGAATACGATGCCGGACACATCCTGCACTTTCATTTTCTGCCTTTTATGAAACCGTACTTTCAACTTATACAAGGCCTCGATGAATTACTAGCAGAACGAAAGTTGAAAGAAAAATACCACCACGAGTTATTTCTGGACCTCTATGCCATTTTCAAGTTACATGGATTTACCTATTGGAAACCAAACCTTGTGGAGCGGATCTTGAACAGTATGAAGACGGAATTGATCAGCGATCTGCACTATTTTCCGGAAAGACCCAAATTCGAAACGATCAACGATAGCATTTGGGACGAACTTTCTACCTTACCCATCACAAATGCGGTACATAGGTTAAAGGACTTATAAGAACACTTTTTGCGAAATCATCTTCAAAATGGATAATTTGTGCACTGATTAAGGCTTTATTACAGATAAACATTCTTTTTCCTTTACGGTTTCCTGTTGCCGTTTAGACATGTTATAAGGAAAAATTGCTACTGATAAAGCCTTTACTTTTCGAATTACTATCCGAGGAAACTGAAGCATCTGTAAGAGCCGTTTTAGGACACTTCATATTCGTCTACATTCACCCATACATGGATGGAAATGGAAGGATGGGTAGGTACTTAATGAATGTGATGCTCGCCTCTGGTGGCTATCCATGGACGGTTATTCCGGTCGAACAAAG
>CAIYQV010000194.1 GCA_903928365.1 uncultured Flavobacteriia bacterium | reverse complement strand
TTCTGAGCTATCAGGTGAAGTGCCTCCGGATCTGCCGTAATATGCTCCTGAGTAGCTACAGAAGCTAGGTGATCAGCAATATCTTTCACCTTAATACGAGCGAAATCGAAGATCTGACAACGCGAAAGAATGGTTGGGATGATCTTGTGTTTTTCGGTAGTCGCTAAAATGAAGATCGCATGCTTCGGCGGCTCCTCGAGTGTTTTCAGAAACGCATTGAACGCTGATGTAGACAACATATGCACCTCATCGATGATATACACTTTGTAATTTCCCAGCTGTGGCGCAATGCGTACCTGATCGATCAGTCCTCGGATGTCATCCACCGAGTTGTTGGAGGCGGCATCCAGTTCGTAAACGTTGAGGGAGTTACCTGTATTGAACGAAACACAGGAATCACATTGATCACACGCCTCGATGCTTTCTGTACGGTTGAAACAGTTGATTGTCTTTGCAAGAATTCGTGCAGTGGTGGTTTTACCCACACCTCTCGAACCGCAGAAAAGAAATGCTTGGGCTAAATGATCCGTTTTGATCGCATTTTTCAGCGTGTTGGTAATAGACTTTTGTCCAACAACCGTGTCGAAGGTCTGGGGTCTGTATTTTCTCGCTGAAACAATGAAATCACTCATCCAAACAAAGGTAATTGTTTTAGAACTACGACTTTCAAGCGTAGGTAAATTGTTAATAAATTCCGGTCTATTCGACGATGAATTTCTTACGGATCAATTTCGTATCATGGCTGAATTCGATCAGGTATGTGCCGGTTTTCAAAGTGTTAATTTCAATTTTATGGGCAGTTGTTAACGTTTCTTTTTTAACCAGTGCACCGTCCATGGAAAAAATGCATACCTCAGCAGGAACAGTTATTTGCGGAGGGAGTTGAATGTAATCTCTTGTCGGGTTAGGATGGATAAAAGTTTGTTCGTCCTGATAAATAACTGTTACATCTCCTGTTTGCATTTGAACGTGCCATTTGTTGAGATAGATTTTTAGCGCACCCGATCTAACATCGCCCCAAACAGCATAGGCCGTATCTCCTCGAAAAACCACACTCATAAAATCATTCCCGCTTTCATTCAGAATGGAATCGTGAGCAACAGCTTGTGATGAAATTGAATAATCCGTTTGAAAACTACCTCCAAAAGGTTTTACAGCGGCATAAATCTCTGTAGGTTGCTCGTAGCCGTCAGCGGGAGCATTTCTACGGTCACGCCATGTTACAAGAAGATCGCCGTTCTCATTAAAATCAGACCAGATGAGATCTTGTACACGCGGATTTGATATTGGATCCTGATTCACCCGGATCATGGTCGACCAACTGTTACCGCTGTCAAAAGTTTCCATCATATAGACATCTGCCTGGTCGTTCAGCTCGTTTAGGAAACAGAATGCTAAGTGCCCTGAATGCGATTTGTCAGCTGAAAGTTTTGCTGCTCTTTTAAGCGAATTATTACTGACACCAGTATTGACACCCTGATAACTGATGAGATGATCCACGTTGGTTCCTTTGGAATCTGAATAGCTGAGGATCTGTCTTGGAAAGGGTGATTGAGATGTTTCATATGAAGGATACATCGCATAAATTCTTCCGTTGCCATCGATAGAAGGGGTGCCCACAGGCTGTGGAATGCTCATTCCTGCAAGGAAATTAAGGGTGTCCAAAGTTCTGGGAGTTCCAAACGTGTTTCCTCCATCCAAACTTACTGTTAAATAAGGATTGTAAGGCGGATTGACCATGGTTGGCTGGTTGGCATTCACAGATGTAACATAAATGGCTGCTGGTGTGCTGTTTCCGGAATTGTCAATAACCATCCAAGGTCGGTCAATACACAATTTGTTTGGACAGTCACTTATGTTTATCACTTCTGCGGCGTTTCCCCAGGTTACGCCACCATTGGTTGATTTTCGAACAACCACCTGACCTTGAGTAAAACCGACATTGTCATAATCGATATAGCACATGTATGCATTTCCTGAAGGATCAAAACCAAGACTTACATCCGCAGATGAGTTTCCTGTTGTAACATGCGGTTGCCAGATAGGAGTGGACCAACTGATGCCACCATCAAAGGAAACAGAGGATTTGATCGCAATTTTCTCACCGGTTTGAAGCCCCATCCATGCAACAATTAAATGTTGTGAATTCGTAGGATTGATCGAAATTGAAGGTTCACCCTCAAAAAAAAGTCCTTGTGAAATCTGGATGTTTTGTGAAAAAAATAAAACATTCAATAAGCAAAAAAGGAGGGAAAGGTGATACTTCAACATGGTGAAAAACGGATTTTTGATAACGAAAGATACAAAAAAAGCCCTTTAATCGGGCTTTCAATGAGGTTGTTTTACCTTTTATCCTTCAATGATTTCAATTGATTCGATTGAATCTCCCTGACGGATATCATCCACCACATCCACTCCTTCGATCACTTTGCCGAAACACGTATGGTTTCCGTCCAGATGAGACGTGTTATTGCGTGAGTGACAAACAAAAAATTGCGATCCTCCTGTATTTCTTCCGGCATGAGCCATTGAAAGTACGCCTCGTTCGTGGTGTTGTTTTCCTCCGCTCAATTCGCAATCGATCTGGTAACCTGGTCCACCTGTACCGGGCATTCCTGTAGCACCGTCGCGGGTGTTAGGACATCCACCTTGTATCACGAAATCAGGAATCACTCGGTGCCATTTCAAGCCATTGTAATATCCTTCTTTAGCTAGTTTTACAAAATTTGCTACCGTATTCGGTGTTTCCGCGCTGTACAATTCCACGCGCATGCTTCCTTTGTTGGTGTTGATTATTGCTTCCATTGATCGTTTAATTTGAGTGCAAATATACAATCCAGATATGGCATTTATTGAAAATAGCCGTTCAGAATGCACACAAGCGTCAGGTTGTTTATTTTTGTCTCATGCAGAAATTCACTTTTGACCGACGTCAAACCGAACTTTTTTCCGATCAGCAAAATTTATTAGCCTACGACCAGGAGCGATTACGATCCTTTATTGGCAGAACGTTTACGCTTGATAATGTGCAAAAACAAATAGGGGATAAGTCCAAAGAATTTTCTGCTTCAAAGCGTGAATTGCTTGTTTCGGAGTTGAGGAAACAATATGGTGATCTTCCGGCTTTAGCTAAAGTTGAGGATAATATCAGCGCGCTTTTAAATGCCAACACTTTTACGGTCACTACTGGACATCAGCTTTCACTTTTTACAGGACCTGTATTCTTTGTTTACAAGATCTTGCATGTGATTCGTCTTTGCGAAGAATTAGCCAAGGAATTTAAGGAGTTTCAGTTTGTCCCGGTTTTTTGGATGGCAAGTGAGGATCACGATCTGGAAGAGGTTAGGAGTGTTGATATTTTTGGAAAATCACTCTTTTGGGAGACAGATCAGGAAGGTGCTGTGGGAAGAATGGATACGGAAGGCATGGAAGAACTGAAGTCAGTAGTGCGAGGTTTTTTTCAGGGAAAAGAAAACATCGATGTGGATCAGATTCTGGATGCATATTCGGGAGGAACACAGTCTCAAGCGTTGTTTCACTTGGTGCATGAGTTGTTTGGGAACTTTGGTTTGGTCTGTCTGGATGGGGATAACCAAGAATTAAAAAAGAGTTTCATTCCGATAATGGAAAAGGAGCTGAAGGAGGCTTTTGCGCACAAGGAAGTAGAAGCTATAAGTCGTGAAGTGGCACGTGAAGGATTTAAAGTTCAGGTTAAATCAAGAGAGGTTAATTTATTTTATTTAAATGGATTAAAAAGAGATAGGATATTAAAAGAGGAGGCAGGGTTCTATTTAAAAGAGGAAGGTGTTCAGTCGTTGGAGGCTGTAATTGAACTGATGCATCAACAACCTGATCTCTTCTCTCCGAATGTTGTTTTACGCCCTCTTTATCAGGAATACATTCTGCCAAATTTGTGTTACGTTGGTGGTGTAGGCGAATTGAGTTACTGGCTTCAGCTAAAAGGGGTGTTTGAAGAGGCTTCGATCACTTATCCCTTGATTCATGCACGGACTTCCATATTATATCTCGACGCAAATTCCTCCAGAAAAATGGAAAAAGCCAATCTTCAATTAGAAGATTTCTTTCAGGATAAAGAAGCACTAAAACGCAGTAAACTCCTTGAGCAATCGGGAAATGAACTGGATCTTTCACAGGTTGAATCTTCCATGAATGGATTAAAGCAGGGTTTGTATGAAAAAATTGTGAGTGCTGATCCTGGTTTACAGAAATATGCAGAAGCGGAATTGGTGAAACTGGACAAACAACTCGATGCGATTAGGGACAAACTCACTCGCTCGTTAAAACAACGTCATGAAGTTCAGATGAATACGATCGATCAGTTGTTTGACAAACTGTTTCCAAACGGAATACTCCAGGAACGCGTACTCAACATTTTTGGGATGTGCCCGGATGGAAAGATTCACGATCGGATCTCCCAATTGTATAATTTGATAGATCCATTAGATCCCGATCTGGTGCTGCTGTTGGATTGAAATAATTAAACCTCACTTTCGTTAGTAGTACTACTTTTGTTTCATGCGTTTTATCGTTTGTGTATTGTTCCTGTTGAGTGCGGCCTCCATTTGGTCTCAGGAGACGCTCGTATATGGACGTTGTACGGACAAAAAAGGGAAAGCGCTTGAAAATGTGAGTGTTTCGGTGAAATCCGACAGTTCAAGAATAGTGTTCACGAATGTGAAAGGAGAGTTTGAGATGCGGGTAGCATCAAGTATGACAATTGAATTGGTCTATCGGGCAAACGATCTCAAGGAGGAGCGAAGCTACCAGATCGAATCTAAAACTTCTCAAAAACTTCCTGATGTGAAATTTAACTTCGTATCAATTGTCGAAGTGGATGTCGAAGCCAGACGACAAGATCCTTTCGAACTTCCGAAACTTCCGAAATACGACGTGCAAAAGATTCCGATGGGAAGTGTCGAAAGGTCTCTGGTTTACACGACGGCTGCAGTATCCAATAATGAGTTGACCAGCAATTACAATGTCCGTGGCGGGAGTTATGATGAGAATCTTGTTTATGTGAATGGTTTTCAAGTATATCGCCCGTTTCTTACGCGCAGCGGTCAGCAAGAAGGGATGAGTTTTGTAAACTCTGCATTGGTGGAATCCATCAGTTTTTCAGCTGGCGGTTTTGATGCCCAATACGGAGATCGTCTGAGTTCGGTGCTGGATATAAAATACAAGCGTCCGAATTCATTGAAAGGTTCGGCCATGGCTTCTTTGCTTGGAGTCGAATCGCATATCGAACATGCTCCGACAAGTAGATTTGATTTCATGGCTGGTGCACGATACCGCGCCAATGGGTATTTATTAAATTCACTGCCGGCAAAAGGTTCTTACAATCCCGTTTTCTGGGACGCTCAAATCCTAACGAATTATGCAATTACGGAGAAATTAACCTGGTCACTACTTGGGCATTTTTCGAGTAATGATTACCGTTTCTCCCCTGAAACACAAAAAACAGATTTTGGTACGGCTAATGAAGCTTACTCGTTCATGATCTATTTTGATGGACAGGAAAATTCCCGTTTTCAGACCATGATGGGCGGTACCTCCCTGAAGTGGAAGCCTAACAAACGTCTGGATCTAGATTGCTATGCGACCGTTTTTAATACCGACGAACGTGAGTATTACGATATTCAAGGTCAGTACTTTATTAATGAACTGGAAAAGGATCCGTCGAAAGAGAATTACGGTGATTCTGTTGCTGTATTGGGAATAGGTACATTTTTAACTCACGCTCGAAACCGATTGAACGCAACCATTATAAATACCTATCATAATGGACGTTATCAGTTGAAAAATGGGTATAAAGACGACGAAAGGACTAAATTTCGAAATCATTCCTTGCTTTGGGGGGCCAATTTCCAGCATGATCAATTCAGTGACACGTTGAGTGAGTGGAAAATGATCGATTCGGCAGGGTATAGTCAACCTCAGGCTTCTCCGAATGAAGTTGAATTGTATGAAACAATTAAGGGGCGCTTGACATTAAGTGATTACAGGCTAACAAGCTTTGTCCAGGTTAATGCCTCGTGGTCCAATACAAAAAGGGAACTGGCGGTAACCGCAAGAAGAAAGAAGGGGTTCATTGTGAGAAAAGAAGTGGAATCCAGAACAGATACGATCAGGGAGTCGAATGCGAAATGGGCTTTATCGATGGGGGTGAGGAGTGGTTATACCTCTGCAAACAATGAGTTTTTTCTGACTCCCAGAATGGCGGTGTCCTTCTTCCCTAGGGTTTACATGCTAAACAGAGGGAAAGTTACCCGAAGAGATGTGCGATACCGCTTAGCATCGGGGATGTACTACCAGCCACCGTTTTACAGAGAATTCAGAACATTTAACGGGGCGCTGAATATGAATGTGAAATCACAGAAATCAGTTCATGTAATCACAGGCACGGATGTGTATTTTAACATGTGGGATCGGGAAGTGCCATTTAAATTTACGGCAGAAGCATATTTTAAATATCTCTGGGATGTCAATCCATATGAGATCGATAATGTGCGGACAAGGTATTATGCTGATAATAATGCCGTTGCTTATGCTTATGGTGTGGATTTCAATGTACACGGACAATTTGTAGAAGGAATCGAGTCTTTCTTTAAAATGGGAATCATGTCAACCAAAGAAGATATCTTGAATGATTCTTACAAGGAATATTACAATGCGTCCGGGGAGCGAATTATTTTTGGTTACAGTGAGGATCAGACGGTGGTCGATAGTGCGACTATTTATCCGGGTTATATTCCAAGGCCGACAGATCAGTTGCTGAATTTTGGTGCACTGGTGCAGGATCGCATGCCCGGTTATGAAAGTTTTAGTGTGCAGATGGGCTTGCAGTTTGGTTCACGTTTGCCCTATGGACCGCCGGATCATCTTAGATACAGAGATACCTTACGAATGAAATCCTATTTCCGTGTGGATATCGGAATGTCGTATGATTTTCTCTATAAAAAACGCACAGAATCAACCTTCTGGTCACGCAACTTTACGGATGCAATCCTGTCTTTTGAGGTGTTTAATTTATTAGGGATCAACAATGTGCTTTCTAAACAGTGGATTCAGGATGTGGAAGGTCGATACTATTCAGTGCCTAACTATTTAACTCAGCGTCGATTCAACTTGAAGTTGATACTGCGCTTCTGATCTGTTACTTTTTCATTTAGGCGTAGTTCTCGGTGTATGAGAACGATGCTGATACTTTTAGCGAGTTTGTCCTTGGTAAGGATGAGCGCTTTAGCCCAAATGAACATACGCGAGTATATTTTCTTCAGAGATACGGTGAAGGTGGATAAATACAAGCCTAATTCGAATGGTTTTTCTTTTGTGAAGTTCAAGATGAATCCGGGAGATCATTCCATTTTAAACATGGAAGAATTGAAGAAATTAACCCAGCAGACGGTGGTGGGAGTGGATCTGGTCTATTCAGATTACCCACATGATGCTGATTTTACTGAACTCAATCGTCTTCGTATTCTTGAATTGCTTCAATTTCTGCCTCAAGCGTTCAATAGTCAGGTGGTAAAATGGCAATTGGTCAAGCAAACGGGTGTTAAAAATGCCAACGCCATGTCCAACTTTTTTCACGGATTTGTGATTTATTACCGTCCTATGCCCTCGTATGCTGAAGAAAACATGCAGATCATGGACGTGATTGATGGACGCGTAAAACCGGAGGACTCAACATTACTTAAAGTATTCACTCGCAACAGTTCGTGGAAGGAGATGCTGGTGGTCTGTGATGTTACGGGAAGTATGTCACCGTATACCAGTCAGTTATTGTTGTGGATCAAAGCCAATCAGAAACTGAAAACTTTCAAACAAGTAGTTTTCTTTAATGATGACGAGGAGAAAAGTAATGACCAGACTAAAAACCTTGACACATCCGGAATTTGGACAATCGAAACCACCAACTCAGACAAGGTCATCAAAACAGCCTTCAAAGCAATGAGTAATGGTGAGCACATGGAAAATGATTTGGAGGCGATTTGCTATGCAATCAAAAAATACCCCGAAAACAAAGAAAATGTGGTATTAATTGCAGATAACTGGGAAAATCCATGTGATATGCAGCTGGTTGAATTCCTGAAGAAGCAAAAGATCCCGGTGAAAATCATCATCTGTGGTGTGACAGACAGACTCAATGTGCTTTACCTGGATTTGGCAAGGGCTACCGGAGGTTCCATTCATACGATGGAGGAGGATTTAACAGATCTCGCTAAAATTGGCGAAGGTAAAACCATCATGATCGGCAAGTTGAAATTCCTTTTAACCTCTGGTAAATTTATCCAGGTTTAACAATCACCTTTCGTTTCGAACAATTCATAGGAATTCACGAATTTCATTTTGTTTCGAAGGAGCGAATTGATGTTTTCGCCAAGATCGATCATGTCATCATCATCCTGATCACAGATCCAGTTGATCTTTACACTCGTTTTCTTCGCAGCATTGAATTCGATCAACTTAAGAAAAACAAACAGTTTTTTGGTGCTTAAGGTATTGATGTACTCGAAATTCAAATTGATAGTTGTAAATTCTTTCGGGTTTTCCAAATAATCTGTAGTCCAGCTGAAGATCGAAGCCCAGAAATCGGTAGGGTTGTAATCGATTGCTCTTCCGTTGATGGTGATCTTGCCTACTTCACTGTTCAGTTCAAGAAAAGGACTTGTCGGTGTCGCGTTTTTGATGATTGTTTCCATGTCTTTGTTTTTATTTATGAAACAAAGATGGCGGGTGTTTAATTGTAAAATGAATAAAGGTCCAAATGTCCTTTACAAAATAGGTTGAATGCACTAAGGTCCTTTCCGTAGAATTACTTAGTGCCCCGCGTATGTTTTCGAAAGGTAAGATTGAAATAGGTTGAAAAGATGTCTTTGATAAAAGCCGGAACGAAGTAGTTGAAACGCCCTTTTTTCTGGCTTTATTTATTATTTTTACCCCTCAATCAGGTATTCAGACATACATGGAAAACGTTTCACCTTACAAACCGGTTAATAAAGTCAGAATCGTTACTGCAGCGTCGCTTTTTGATGGACATGATGCAGCGATCAATATCATGCGAAGAATTATCCAGTCAACTGGCTGTGAAGTAATCCATCTCGGACACGACCGTTCTGTGGAAGAGGTAGTGAATTGCGCGATACAGGAGGATGCTCAGGCCATAGCCATGACATCTTATCAAGGGGGGCATATGGAGTATTTTAAATACATGTATGATCTGCTGAAAGAAAAAGGTGCTCCGCATATTAAGATCTTTGGCGGTGGCGGCGGAACAATCCTTCCTTCTGAAATTGAGGAATTGCAAGGGTACGGTATTACCCGGATTTATCATCCTGATGATGGTAGAGCAATGGGATTGCAGGGGATGATCAATGACCTCGTGCAGAAATGTGATTTTCCGGTAGGAGTAAATCTGAATGGAGAAGTGAAGCATTTGAAGGAGAAGAACGTTCCTTCTATAGCACGCGTGATCTCTGCAGCAGAAAATTTCCCTGAAGAGGCAGTGCATGTACTTGAAGAAGTAGATAAAATGGCGAAAGCCGTTTCGGTTCCCGTATTGGGAATCACCGGAACAGGTGGTGCAGGGAAATCGTCACTGGTAGATGAGTTGGTTCGAAGATTCCTTATCGATTTTAAGGAGAAACGAATAGCTGTGGTTTCTGTGGATCCATCCAAACGCAAAACAGGTGGGGCCTTACTTGGTGACCGAATCCGAATGAATTCGATTAAGAGTGACAGGGTTTACATGCGATCCCTTGCTACACGTCAATCCAATCTGGCACTTTCAAAACATGTGTCGGAAGCATTGAATGTACTGAAAGCAGCAGAATACGATCTGATTATCCTGGAGACATCCGGAATTGGTCAATCCGATACCGAAATCCTCGATCATTCGGATGTTGCATTGTATGTAATGACGCCTGAGTATGGTGCTGCCACCCAATTGGAAAAGATCGATATGCTTGATTTTGCTGATGTGATCGCATTGAATAAATTCGATAAGCGAGGTGCGCTGGATGCATTGAGAGACGTGAGAAAAC
>CAIYQV010000193.1 GCA_903928365.1 uncultured Flavobacteriia bacterium | reverse complement strand
GACTTAAATTTCTTCAAAGGAGAAGCAAAACTTCGTGGTACAGCGCTTATTCGTCCGAATGGTATGACCGGTCGTGGAATGTTCAATTTTAAAACAGCCACTACGATCTCTTCCAATTACCGTTTCAACCGATGGGAGATCAATGCGGATACATCCAGTTTTAGTTTGAAAAATACGTTTGCTGAAGAGGGTGAAGGTGCGGTAGCGTTTCAAGCAGATAATGTGCAGGCGCACATCTCATTCAAGGAGCGTAACGGTGAATTTAAATCCAACAAAGGAACTTCGCAGGTAAATTTCCCTGTCAATCAGTATATGTGTCGAATGGACCGATTCTCCTGGTTCATGGATTACGCCGAACTCCAGTTGGATAAAGCAGGAGAGAAGGATATAACCATTGAAACAGATATGGATATGGTGGGGCCAAACTTCTTCTCCTTACATCCTGATCAGGATTCACTCACCTTTAAGGTGCCGGTGGCAAAATACGACTTGAAACAGCGTTCGATCTTCTGTGAACAGGTGAAATATGTAGATGTGGCAGATGCACGGATTTTTCCGGACTCGATGAAAATGGTGATCCGCAAAAAAGCAAAGATTGATATGCTTCGCAATGCTCAAATCACTGCCAACTACATTACCCAATACCATAATTTTGTGCAGTGTGATCTTGACATCCTGGCAAGAATGGATTACAAAGGTCAGGGTACTTATCCTTATTATGACCGTGACAGTACACTTACGAATTTCTTCATGGAAAAAATATATGTCGATAGTACCCAACAGACAGAAGCGGTTGGTAAGATCGGACAGGAGGCTAAGTTCTATTTGAGTAAGCAGTTTGATTATTATGGTGACGTTACGGTGAAGGCTGCTCTTCCAACTATCATCTTCACCGGGGCAACGCGTATCAACCATACCTGTGATAAGTTCCCGAAAACATGGATCACCTTTAGTGCGAAGATCGATCCGGACAATATTCAGATCCCAATTGTGCCAAATATGGTGGATTATGAAAATAATCCCATATTCTCTGGCATTGTATGGCGAAATTCACCTCAAACAGATAGTATCAGGCTTTATCCCGTTTTCCTCTCTCCTATGACCAAATGGGATGATCAACCTTCCATGTCAGTAAGTGGATTGTTACAATATAATCCAGACGCTAAAGAGTTTCAAATTGGTTCGAAAGAAAAGTTGCTGAATCGTTCTGAAAAAGGGGATTTCTTATCTCTTCATACAGAGACTTGTTCCCTCCATGGTGAAGGTAAGATCGGTCTTGGTATGGATTTCGGCGATGTTGCGGTGGATGCTGTTGGGACAGCTGATTACGATCAATCTAACGGTAAAACATCTATGAATTTAACCGCCAGATTTAGTTTTCCAATAGAAAAAGGCCTGATGGAAGATGTGGCTACACGTATCAATGCAGTTGAAGGTTTGAAACCAATGGACCTTGCGGCAACAACATTTGAACAGGCGCTGGTAGAATGGACAGATCAACGCACTGCCGACCGTATCAAATCAGACTACACGATCAAGGGAGAAATTCGTAAGATGCCGGAACCATTGGAGAAAACCATCACGATTACAGGCTTAAAGTTGATGTCATTTGATAAGATTTCCAATCAGGAAAGAGGACTGATTAGTGTTTCTGCCACAGCTGTATTACTCAACATGTATGAGAAACCGGTTGTTAAGCAGGTGCCGCTTCGTGCATTCTTCCAACAAAATTACTCTGAGGCAGCGCCGGATAAATTTGGATTACAAATAGACATTCCGGGTGGTAGAGATTACTATTTCGATTACTCTATGGTCAAAAAAGATGGAGAAATGCGGATTATTTCCGGAGACGAAGAATTTACTAAAGCCATCGATGCAATTAAAGAAGATAAACGAAAATTGAAGAACTTTAAATATGAAACAACCACGCAACGTATCTATCTTAGCAAATTCTTAAGATTGTTTGAATGATCTGGGTTCTTTTAAGTTTGATTGCGGCATATCTTCTTGGTTCCATTCCAACGGCTGTCTGGATTGGTAAAGTGTATTATGGATTGGATATTCGGGAACATGGGAGTAAGAATGCAGGCGCTACCAATACGTTTCGTGTGCTCGGAAAAAAACCGGGTATTACTGTTTTGTTAATCGATGTTCTTAAAGGTGTTTCCGCCACCTTGATTCCTGTATTGGTACTTCAGAATAATCCGGAGGAACTCTTGGTTAAAGTGCAAATTGGGTCCGCTTTTCTAGCCGTGATAGGTCATTTGTTACCGGTTTTTGCCGGATTCAGAGGAGGCAAAGGTGTGGCGACATCCTTGGGTGTGGTCATTGGAATCGTTCCATTGGCAGCTGCCGTGTCCATGATTATTTTTCTTCTGGTGTTCATATCGTCACGTTTTGTCTCGCTTGGAGCGATCACCGCGGCACTGTTCTTTCCATTCGTTCTGAAATTTGCTGTAGGCACAGATTCGGTATGGTTGTTGTCTTTCGGAGTAGTGGTTAGTTCCATGGTGATCGTCGCTCATCGAAAGAATATTAAGCGTCTTTTGAAGGGAGAGGAAAACAAAATGAACTTTTCCCGCAAATAATCGTACTATAAGTTCTCTTAATTAAGTGTATTGCGTAAGGTCTTGAATTACCGGTGCTTTTTGCTGCTTTGCAGTTTGCTGTTTTCAGGGTTGAATTTCGCTCAAACCGAAGATCAACTCAAGCTGGAAGCGGACAAACTTTTTTATGCCGGAAAATACCTGGATGCATCACCTTTATACGTTCGTTTACTTTCCCTGAATCCAAGGAGTTTTGACTATAATTTCAGATACGGGGCGTGTTTGCTTTATCAGTCAAATCGAAAGTTAGAGTCCCTAAAATACTTGCGCAATGCGGCATTGAATCCATCCGGTTTGCCGCCTGAATTCCATTATTTTTATGGGAAATCGTTGCACCTGTCCTATCTTTTCAACGATGCAATCAAGGAGTACAAACTTTACAATCAGCAGAGATTAAAGGAAACACCTGTTTTTGATGCAGACAGAGCAATTCTGGAATGTGAGAATGGAAAACGTCTGATGACCACGATTACAGACATCATAGTAACAGACAAAAAAGAGATCTCCATTGACAAGTTTTTCCGGATTTATGATCTAAGTAATATCGGAGGAAGTTTGTTGGTAACAGCGGAATTTCAGACTAAGATTGATAAAAAGAATAACCATGTTCCGTTGATCCATTTTCCTGCCAATCCAACAGTTATTTACTATTCCAGCTACGGTGAACGCGGTGACAATGGAAAGGATATCTATGTCCGTAGGAAATTGCCTGATAATTCGTGGGGACAACCTCAGGCATTGCCAGGAGAAGTGAACACTCCGTTTGATGAAGATTTTCCTTACATGCACCCGGATGGTGATTATTTGTATTTCTCCTCCAAAGGACATAATACGATGGGCGGGTATGACGTATTTCGATCCAAATACGACAAGGAAACAAATTCGTTCGGCAAACCGGAGAACATGGATTTTGCCATTTCATCACCTGACGATGATGTGTTTTATGTGGTCGATTCATTAAATAAAGATGCTGTTTTTGCATCCTCTCGACAGAGTCAGGAAGGGTTTCTGCACGTCTACAAAGTGAAGGTTGACAGGGTTCCGATTCAGATGGCCGTTGTTAAGGGCCAATTCCTGTCAAGTATCGACACTACCATTAAGAAGATTGATTTTACGATCCGTGATTATTCAAATGGAGATTTTATAGGGAAATTCAATTCGAACGAAAAGGGATCCTACCTGATCACCTTCCCCAAAGGAGGGAAATATGAATTTGTTATGACAGTCAATGATTCACCAGATGAGTTTCGTTCGATTGTGACCATTCCTTTCATGAAGGAATTCAAACCGCTGAAACAACAGATCCAGCATTTGAATGAGAATGGAATAGTGAATGTGAAGATCGTTAATCAGTTCGATCAACCGGTAGATGAACCTTCATCTGTTCTTGCGGAGGTAGTCCAGAAGAGAGGAGAATTGAATGTGAACGTTCAGGAATTTGACATGGCTAAGATCGAAGCTCAAAAAGCCTCCAATTCTGTTCTTAAAGATCTGGGAATGGATAAACTCAATATGATCGAGGTGTCATACACGTTGCAAGATCAGATTAAAAAGGGCCTGGATAATAAAGTTGGAGCGGATAAGCTCAATTCGAATATTAATAATTTGATCGTTGAGAATACGACAGATTTTCTAAGACTGGAAGAACAGATCAAGGAAAAAGTGGCGGCGTCCGGCAATGCGACAGATGCTGATCAGAAATATAAATTGCTCAAGGAAGCACAAATTTTGATGGAGGAGCAAAAAGAACTCAAGGATTACTCTGCGGATCTTTCTCGCTTAAGAGACTCTATCAATCAAGTGATGGCTGGTGCAACGTCTATTCGGGATATCGATAAGTTGAAACAGTTAAGCGGAGAATTCGACCGTCTAGTGTCGCAAGGTGATCAGGATGCAGCGTTGAATTTGCTTTCCTCCAACCGAATTTTAGTTCAAGGTGTATTGAAGGATACAACCGCAGATCTGATGGGGAACCTCGTTGATCAGGCAGTTCGATATGACAATCAGATCGTTTTTTTGAATGGAAGAGTGGACGCATTTAATCGTGACATGAAAGAACTAGACATTCAAATCCAGACTTTAAACAATAGTCTTTATGCTGCGAAATCGAAGGAGGCGGAAGAGATAAAATCTAAGATTGCTTCGAAAGAAGAAGAGAAAATGCTCATCGAGGAAGAACGTGATCTGGTGCAGAAATCCATCGATAAATTGCGTCAGGAAAAATTCATTGTGACGGAACAGATGGAATTACTGAAAGATGCCATTTCCAATAAGTCACTTGTTGCTGTTTCTGAAGAAAAGTCCAGAGAAGCGATCAAATCCACGGATAAAACGAATACAAATACCCTTAATTCTTTCGTCGACCAACAAGTAGCAACGATCGAAAAGAACGACCCTACGATTAAAACACGAGTTGTCGTAGTGAACAATTTATCGGCTCAGAATATCTACCAGGAGTATAAGAGTTCGGATCAAGGTATCAAGGACGATTCCAATCTGAATGCTGAGGATCGATTGTACAAACAACTTTCTAATGAAAGAAAGGCTCTAAGGATGATCAATAAGCGTTTGGAAGATCTTACGAAACTTGAGAAAACGAATGGACTTTCCTCTGACCAGCAAACAGAACGTCAACAGCTCCTGAATTACCAGCGTGAATTAACGGCACTTGTTCAGCAGCACGAACTGGATATTCGAACAGTGGTCAACTCCGATGTTGTAGCTAAAAATGAAACGAAAGAAAATGGAAAGACTTCCACAACTAATGCTAATACTCAAAATCAAACAGAAACACGCACATATACTGCCCAGGAGATGATTGC
Source organism: uncultured Flavobacteriia bacterium (assembly GCA_903928365.1). Taxonomy (GTDB): domain Bacteria; phylum Bacteroidota; class Bacteroidia; order Flavobacteriales_D; family Crocinitomicaceae; genus M0103. The sequence continues at coordinate 1,020 of CAIYQV010000193.1, read as the reverse complement.
TCAGGCCGATCCGGGATATGCGGCAAGAAAAGATGCTGTTTTGAAGGATTCGAAATTAAGTGAACAGCAAAAACTTGATGCGTTGAATAAAGAGGATCAGCGAATGATGAACGCTGTAAATACCGAATTGGCATTGTTGGAGAATAAACTTGCAGCAAACCCAAAGGATGTTTCCTTGAATAATCAAAAATCGGCCTTGTTGCAGGCAAAATCAACAACCGAGGAAACAATACAGTCCAGAGTAACTCAAATTGCAACCATCAAGCAATCAAACGTAGCCCAAAATAATGCCAATCAAACTCAGACACCTGGTCCGCAAAGTAAGATTACAGCAACAAATCAAACGGAGCTTGTCACTCAACTAGATCCTGAATATACGGTTCGTACAGAAAAAATCAATTCGAATCAGGGTATGACGGCCGAGCAAAAAGCGGCGTACTTGAATTCGCAGGATACCAAGTTGATCGCTTCCGTTGATGCAGAATTGAAAAGAGTTCAATCAGATCTCGCGTCTAATCCGGGAGACAAGCGCAGTCAGGAGAAACAAACCTTACTGAATAACTTGAAAGAATCTACTCAGCGTTCGATGAATCAACGAACTGAATCATTGAATGTTCAGGTAGCAGAAAACAAGACAGGAACAGAAACAAAATCAGAAACAGAGCGAGTTTCAACGGAACAGAAGACCCAAGGAAAAGAAACTTCTAATCCTGTGACCGACACTAAAACGGCTTCCGGTCAGGATGCAACAAAACAGCAAGTTGGTGATCAGGTAGCGGAGAACAAGACAGGAACAGAAACAAAATCAGAAACAGAGCGAGGATCGGCAATACAGAATACCCAAGGAAAAGAAACTACCAATCCTGTGACCGACACTAAAACGGCTACTGGTCAGGATGCAACAAAACAGCAAGTTGGTGATCAGGTAGCAGAAAACAAGACGGTAACAGAAACAAAATCAGAAACAGAGCGAGTTTCAACGGAACAGAAGACCCAAGGAAAAGAAACTACTAATCCTGT
>CAIYQV010000192.1 GCA_903928365.1 uncultured Flavobacteriia bacterium | reverse complement strand
TTCAATGTTTCCTCGCATTATGATTCACAGATCTTCACGTATTTTAATGGGGATCAGGATGGTGTGTTCAAACAAAGTGTTCAAGGCGCACAGGTGTTACGTTATGGTGAAAACCCGCATCAGAAGGGAGTGTTCTATGGGGATTTGAATGCGATGTTTGACAAACTTCATGGAAAGGAGCTGTCCTATAATAACTTATTGGATGTGGATGCGGCTGTTAATCTGATGTCAGACTTTAAAAATGACGATCCGACATTCGCTATTTTGAAACATAATAATGCCTGTGGTCTGGCAACGAGATCAACATTGAAGCAAGCTTATATTGATGCTTTAGCGGGCGACCCAGTTAGTGCTTTTGGTGGAATTCTAATCTCTAACCGCACAATTGATACTGAAACAGCCGAATTGGTAAACGAGCTTTTCTGTGAAGTGTTGATTGCTCCTGGATATGATAAAGCGGCATTTGACTTGTTGACATCGAAGAAGAACAGAGTTATTTTGGTTCAAAAAGAGGTGACATTGCCAACAAAACAGTTCAGAACGATCCTTAATGGTGTTCTTGAGCAGGATAAAGATCTGCTCACCGAGGGAAAAGATTCACTGGAGCCAAAAACAAAAAAGACACCAACAGCTTCCGAGATCGATGATCTCTTGTTCGCAAATAAGTTGGTAAAACATACAAAATCGAATACCATCGTACTTGCTAAAAACGGTCAGTTGCTGGCTAGTGGAACTGGTCAGACTTCACGTGTCGATGCCTTGCGTCACGCGATTCATAAAGCGAAGAGTTTTGACTTTGATCTGAATGGCGCAGTCATGGCTTCAGATGCTTTTTTCCCTTTTCCTGATTGTGTTGAGATTGCTCATGAAGCTGGAATAACTGCCGTGATCCAACCGGGTGGTTCCATTAAGGATGAACTGTCGATCGACTATTGTAATGCCAACGAAATGGCCATGGTTTTCACGGGAAATCGCCACTTCAAACATTAAATGGTAATTTTTTCAGTTTATTGAAACAAAAAAGCGAATTTTACGAAGAATAGCAGAATAACTAGTGCTATTTTCATAACAGGCGAAGACAAAAATGGGTTTATTTAGCTTTTTAACGCAAGAGATCGCAATCGACCTTGGAACGGCGAACACGCTGATCATTCTTAACGACAAAGTGGTGGTGGATGAACCGTCCATCGTCGCAAAGGATATCCAAACAGGTAAGGTTGTTGCTATCGGAAAAAAAGCCCAGCAGATGCATGGAAAAACGCACAAACTCATCGAAACGGTTCGTCCGCTGAAAGATGGGGTGATCGCTGACTTCCAGAGTGCGGAGCAAATGATTCGCGGAATGATCAAAATGATCAATCCGGGAAGAAGTCTTTTCAATCCAACACTTCGAATGGTGATCTGTATTCCTTCTGGTATTACCGAGGTGGAGAAACGTGCGGTACGTGACTCTGCTGAACACGCCGGAGCGAAGGAAGTATATCTGATCCACGAACCAATGGCGGCAGCTATCGGTATCGGTATCGATGTAGAAGAACCAATGGGGAATATGATCATCGATATCGGAGGTGGTACTTCAGAGATTGCCGTTATTGCTCTTGGAGGTATTGTTTGTGATAAATCGATCCGTATAGCCGGTGACGATTTTACCAATGACATTGAAGAATACATGCGTCGTCAGCACAATATTTTGGTTGGAGAACGTACGGCGGAACAGATCAAAATAGAAGTAGGGGCGGCACTTCCTGAATTAGATTTTCCACCAGAGGATTTTGCGGTTCGTGGAAGGGATTTGATGACAGGTATACCAAAAGAGATCGTGATCACGTATTCGGAGGTGGCACATGCATTGGATAAAACTATTTCTAAGATCGAGGAAGCCATATTGAGCGCGTTGGAGATGACCCCACCTGAGCTTTCTGCTGACATTTACAAAACCGGAATTTACCTTGCTGGAGGAGGGTCCATGTTACGTGGCCTCGACAAACGAATTTCCGCAAAAACAAAGCTTCCGGTTCACATCGCAGAGGATCCGTTGAGAGCAGTAGCGCGTGGAACGAGTATCGCACTAAAAAATATCGATAGATTCCAGTTCCTTATCAGA
>CAIYQV010000191.1 GCA_903928365.1 uncultured Flavobacteriia bacterium | reverse complement strand
TCCTGTATTCTCATTAAGTTGTTGCTCAAAGGCGTAACCACGGTCAACAGGATAGCGATGGCCATTGTAACTGAATTTCTGAAAGCGGTAAAAAAGATCCTTTGCGGATGCAGAAAATGACAATTTATTCAAGAGGTCTTTACCCAGGTTATCCGTGTAGGATTCGTTTTGAAGGTCTTTGATCTTTCCCTGGTTTTTTAGGTTAAGTAGCTCACGATAATAAGCTGCCCCAACCATTCCTCCTGATGCTCCAGTGATCATATTCAGGTGTAGTGAAAGGTCATCCTGAAGGTACTTGTCGCAATACTGAAGAACGGTAAATGTCCATAAAGCACTTCTTGATCCACCACCTGAAGTGGTTAAAACGATCAGTTTGGGCTTTTCTTCTCCTGTTTTTTTCTTCCAGTTAAAAAGGATTTGATCCATGTTATCTCTGGAACGGTCGTAGTGTTTTTGATTCAGATAATTTCGCTGAATTTCCCTGAGATTGTATTTCTGAAGTTCAGTTTTGTCATAGTTCAAGCCATAGGCAAAGTTGGTATAATTGAAGAAGGGAGTGTTTAAACTCAAATAGTTAAGCAAATAGATGGTTAAAAATAGAATGGGGTAGGTCCACCGATGGAACCACGACATTAATGCGCTAAATATCATGTGTAAGATGGTCAAAAGCAGCACGACACTGGTGGCGGCGGGAAATTCGAAAGCAGAATAATATATGAATTGACCTGAGATGATGAAAGCCGTAATGGTGATAATCTCGAAAATGGAAGCATTGATCCTATTTTGAGCAAATACATTTTCTATGATGGCTCGATCAAGGTGTTTGGTAGACCTACTTTGATAGATACGAAGGTGTTTTCCGATATAATAATAATGCTGTTCTTTCTCTGTTCTGAAGTAATTATACCATTTTTCTTTGGATCTCGTCACAGATTTGATGGGGTTGTTTGAGCTTTCTTCGGGTGGAAGACGTTCTCCTTTTTCGCGAGTAGTAGGGAAGAAATAGAAAATGGAAAGTAGCATGAACCCACAAAATCCTCCAAGAAACCCCGCGACATAAGTGGCCACTTCAGTTCCTGTTGCGAATTCTTGTTCCAACTGAAAGGTGGTCATCTTTTTTAAATACAACAAGATAAAGAGTGTTGGAACAAGCGTGTTATTGATGCAGAATTTAAAAAATGGTCTGGAAACGGTTGCCAGAAAGGGATATCTTGGCCCAAGCTTTATATAACTGTAAGTGTTAAATGCCATCGTAAATCCGCCTATGGCGAATCCCAGTAGTCCAAAAGACCAAATGCTTACCTCGCCTAAGTATTCAGGAGAAAAGAAAAGGATAGGAATTCCAAAAGCGCGCCCGAAGGATTCCGAAACAATCAGAAAAAGAAAGCTCCAATAGAATAGGGAGATGAGATTGTATTTAAGATGACCAAACAGGATTTGTACAGGGAAAAATGCCCTGAGAACGGTGAAAGGTTGTATAATCCTTTGGAACATCATTCTACAATATACTTAATTTTTTAATTCAAAAGAACTGCTTGGGTGATTGATTATGAAATCATAGGTGAGATAGGCGAGTAGTTTTCCAGAAATTTTTTCTTCCTGTTCATTCGTTGGAGCTGCTTCAGGCAAGTGTAGATAGATGGGGTTAAGGTGCTTGCTGCAAGAACTGATATACAGTCGTGCTTCTTCAGTATTGATGCCACTTGGAGTAAACGCAGAACTAGGTGAATAGCTGATAGCATCCATGTCCAGTTCAATTCCTACCGGGTCCTTTCCTTTTAGGTGGCTTATAAAATCGTCTAATTGTTCCTTAAATGAACGGTCTCCAGAAATCAGATCATCATAGAAAGAATAATGGCATTGATGTGAATCCAGAAATTGCAAGATGAATTCATTATTAAATGCTTTGTGAAGTCCCATGACATGGTATGAATTCAAATGTTCCTCTTCCATAGCATAACTAAATGGGTTACCGCTGTGCCGTCCTTCCAATGCCCTGCAATCTGCGTGAGGGTCGAGATTTAATACGTTTAACTTGGCATTTCTAAGTTGATGTAAACTCTTTATGATCGGGTAGGCATTGTTGTGTCCTCCTCCAATCACGATTAAGGTGTGATCTTGGTTAATGTGATTTAGGATCACATCGGAGACGATGAGATCCAGTTCCTCGACGACCTTCGAAAGATCAGACGGTAGATTTTCTAACTTATTTTGTTTGATTCTTCCAAGTATACAGATCTCTTTTCCGTTCAGAAATCGATTAGATTGCATGTTCAGAAATCTCTTCAAGAAAGCTTGAAAGGCATTTTCAGTTCCTGCATAACCTTTGTTTGCTTGAGGGCCTACGCTTTCCTCTATGCCGATAATGATAAAACGGGTGCTGTGAGACGGGGTAAGACTAATGGTAGCTCCTAATCTTTGTTCTCCCTCTCTATTGAAAGTCAGAGATCGACATTCTTCAGAGGTGAAGGAATGATATGTGAAGAATTCAGCCTTCATATGTATAAGGTGAGATCAGGTTTAGAAAATTTTCTGGGGCAGGAATCGGACGCATAGTGTCTTTGTTAACGAAGACAAGGGTTGTTTCTGCAGTAGCGATGACTTTTTCCGAATCATTTCTTAATTCATAGGAAAACATGATTCGTGCACCGTTGATTTCTGAGATATAAGTACGAATGGTAAGTTCATCGTCATAGTATGCGGGATGCTTGTATTTTACATGGTATTCCGATACCGGTAACATGACGCCCTCTTCTTCAAGTTTTTTATAGGTCATTCCGAGGCTTCGCATGGTTTCTACGCGTCCAACCTCAAAGTATTGGGCATAAAATCCATAGTAACAATACCCCATCTGATCTGTTTCTCCATAGCGGACCCGAAGTGTTGTGTCGTGACAGAAATTATATTTCATAATGGTGTCTACGAGAAGTTCTGTTTTTTGTTGTCGAATTGGGTTTAAAAGTGTGGAAAAGGTTATCTTTATAAATGTGTAGATGCGTGATAGAAGAAAATGTTAGTTTATTAACACTTTTTACTGCTATTTTGACGATTTTTTTTGGAGATTCACAGGTGAACGAAAAAAATAGTTGACATGTAAAACTTTTTTAAAAATCAACCCGTGTTCAGCTTTTTTTTTCACTTTTTTCTGTAAATATTTGCCTCACGAAACAACAGACTAACCACGTATTGTACGCTTGCATAGAAATCTTGTTGTGTTAATAAACGAATACTAACTATAAATAAACTTTTTCAATGAGTAACGATCACGAAGTAGTTTGGAATGCCTGTCTGAAAGTTATCAAAGACAATATTTCTTTACAAGCATTCAAAACCTGGTTTGAACCCATCGTGCCTGTGAAACTGGAGTCAAATGTATTGACCATCCAAGTGCCTTCTCATTTCTTCTATGAGTGGTTGGAGGAAAATTACATTACACTTCTGAAAAAGGTTATTAAAAAGGAGCTAGGTCAGGAAGGAGCTTTGGAATACAGCATTGTCATGGAAAATAATGCTTCCAATTCAACTCCCTACACAGTTAAATTGCCAGCATTAAATAAGCGTTCGCTTAAAAATGCACCAGTGGCTATGCCTTTGAACCTGAATGAGAATCAGATTCGCAACCCATTTATCATTCCTGGTCTGAAAAAGGTAAATGTAGAGTCGAACCTGAATCCATCATATTCATTCGAGAATTTTGTAGAAGGTGATTGCAACCGTTTGGCACGTGCTTCTGGTTATGCAGTAGCTAATAAACCTGGAGGGACAGCATTCAACCCGCTTCTTATTTATGGAGGTGTTGGATTGGGTAAAACTCACTTGGCGCATGCAATTGGTATCGCGATTAAAAATCAGACTCCCAATAAGACTGTTCTTTACGTAGGTTCTGAGAAGTTCGCCCATCAATTTATCGAAGCGATTAAAAATCAGACGACGAACGATTTTATCCATTTTTATCAGATGATCGATGTGTTGATCATTGATGATGTGCAGTTCTTCTCAGGTAAGGAACGTACGCAGGACGTGTTCTTCCACATTTTCAATCACTTGCAC
>CAIYQV010000190.1 GCA_903928365.1 uncultured Flavobacteriia bacterium | reverse complement strand
GAAGAGGTTCTGAAATCTGACATGTACATGTTGCCTTTTGGCCCATTTCATCCGTTGCTGTTACAGTATATTCTCCTTTATCAACCCCGTTAGGATTCTTATCAGATGACCCATTAGACCAACTATATGCAATAGCACCAACTCCACCCTTCGGTGTTGCCTCCAAACGACCATCTTTTGCTCCAAATGCCGTCACATCTATACCCTTACAAGAAACCTTCAAAGGTGGAGGAGTCAACACATAAGCCATGTAAATATCGCTGCGATCACCATCACGATTGGAAGACCAATAGATCTGATTGGAGGTATAACTGAAATAGGCATCAAATTTTGGCGAATTGATCTTATTTCCCAAATTCATTGGTTTAGACCAATTGGTCCAAGAGTCATCTAAACGCACAGAATAAAAGATATCTGCACCACCCTGACCACCGTGTCCCTCACTCGAGAAAAACAAGGTATCGCTTGTTTTATTCAAAAAGGGTGAGATCTCAAAAGATGCAGTATTCAATGTAGATCCCATATGAACCGGTGCCGTCCAAACACCTCCTTGTTTTCGACTAACGAAAAGATCTTCAAGTCCAAGTGTACCGGGACCTGCATAGGAAATGATTATCGCATCCTCGGTGGAATTCACGTGAAAACCATAATAATCTCCTTCGATATCTAAGGTTGGAATCACGAGCTCTTCCGGTGTGCTCCATTCCGTCCCTTTTTGACTGGACACAGCCAATCCTTTAACCAAGTCCTTTTTACCTTCATAGGTATTTAAAACATACATGGAAGTGCCATTCGCACTTAACCCAATAACACCATTATTAAATTTATTGTTGATGGATTTCAGTTGCTGACAGTCGCCATAACTTCCATCAGAAGCTTTTTTACTAAACCAAATATCCTGGTCACTCGCGCCTCCCACTGCATTTGGGTCATAGGTTCTAACAAAGTAAAGAATTGAACTGTCCTTTGAGAAAACAGGAATACTCTCCTCTGCTTCAACCGTATTTACAGTTCCTGGTAATTTTTTAATTTCAGAAATGTTCCAGAATTGTGCCTTGCCGCTAAACGACAAGCAAGTTATCAATCCCAGTAAAATATGCTTATAGTTCATAATGATCTTTCTTATCTGTAAGTTATCTGCCCAACATTAATCCTAAAACGATCTCGTGACCACCACTGCTGAAGTTGTTGAATCGTGAAAGTGAGAAATCGTATGAATACCCAAATTTGAACTTTTGATTGACATTTAATCCAACCATTCCAACTACGGCGTCCTTATGACGATAGGAAACTCCTGTCCATAGCCACTCTTTGTACTCCAACTGCAATGAACCGTCTATAGAAACGGGAGCAGGATTCATGAATTTAACCAGAACCGATGGCATCAGTGTTAGATCCTGATTCAAGGTGAATTTGTAACCGCCAGTCGCATTGAAATGGAATTGATTATCAAAATTTGCAGTTCCCGGACCAAACTGAACAAAGTTCTTTGTCAATTGATCAGCCGCCAGACCAAAGAAGGATTTATTTGAGTAAAAATACAATCCTGCACCAAGATCCATAATGTACTTACTGGACTGATTCGATACAAAATTAGAATAGGTGTTATCTGTATAGGTCTGTGTTGGGTCAACCAAATTCAGAACTTTTGCCTTATCTGAAAGGAATGAATTACTGGACAATCCCAATCGCACACCAAAAGATAAATTGTAATTCTTGGTTACCGGCATATGCAAGGCATACGTTCCTGCAGCCTGCATTTTTCTGAATGCACCGTACTGGTCAGCAACAAATTGACCTCCAAGAGCATGCTTTAGTTTACCCGTCTTGATCTCCGGATTACGAACAGGTCCATCAGAGATACGAAGGGCAGGGTTGTAACTTACTTTTGGTTTTCCGATAGGCGATGTAATGGAAAGATAAGCTGTTCGAGGCTCATCTCCGAAACCTAGCCATTGCCAGCGACCGCACATGGTAATATCTACAAAATCGTACACTCCTGCCGCAGCGGGATTGATCGTATATTGATTCCTCATATACTGGCTATACTGAGGAATTTGCTGTCCAAAGGCTGTGCCTGTTAAACAGATCGCAAGAGCAAATAATAATTTTTTCATAGTATTCATTATTTATCAAGAACGATAGAAACAATCCCTTTTACTGGTTGGAATTCCTCATTATTGAAATCGATTATAAAGTAATAAGACGCTACCGGTAAAGGCTCCCCGTTGAAGGTTCCATCCCATGGCTTGTCTGAATATTTACCTTTCTCAGACTGGTAGATCAATCCACCCCATCTGTTGTAAACAGTGACCAAGTTATCCGGATAAACGTAGTCAAGGTTTACGATCTCCCAAACATCATTAGCGTTGTCTCCGTCAGGAGTGAAGGCAGTAGGCACAATAATATCACAATCATTGATGGTTATAGCAACAATACTTGCCGGACCTTCACAACCAGATGATGTTTCAGTAACATAATAGAGTGTCGTTCCATTCTGATCCGAAGGCATTAAAGTTGTCCCTGTGCTAATGACATCCGTTAGTGTCGCATCAGAATACCACGTATATGTGCCCCCTGAACCACTTGCAAACATGTTCTCCAAATCCCATGAAGAACAATACGTAGAATCCGTTCCGGCAGTTGGTGCTGAAGGAATTGGGTTTATGACGATCGTTTGTGAACCAAACGAACCCGTGTTATTACAATTTGCATCAGCGATAGCATTAATCACATAAACTCCTTCAGCATTTCCAAGTGAAACTGGACTCGTACTTCCTGTTGCAGTCTGAGGTGTGCCATCAAGGGTATAAGATACGGTCCATGATGCTGTTCCTGTTACGGCTACTGTAATGTCATTGATCGCATCTCCCACACAATAGTTAGCTCCACCATCTACTGAATTAACCGTCGGAAGTGGATTTATGGTAATAAGGAAAGATTCTTCATCGGAGCAGTTTCCATCTGCATCATATATCCAAACCGTCTGAGTAGAAGAAATCGTTCCTGAGATCAGAGCACCACCATTCGACTGTGAATCATCGTAATAAGCCTGCGCGCCTGACATATTAGAACCAGTGATCGTCGGCAAGGTGTAACTGTCACACGCGGTTTGTACACCAGGATTAGTCAAGGTTGGTGTTGTATTTACAGTAACTGAGAAGGATTCGTTGTCATCACAAGTACCGTTATTATCATAAATGTAAACGGTCTGATCAGACGTAATTACTGTACCAGCTGCAAGAACGGAACCTGTACCATTCGGTCCTGAATAATACGCCTGTGAACCCGTTAAATTTGTTCCGGAAATTGCCGGTAGTGTATAAACATCACAAGTTGTTTGCGATCCCGGATTTGTAATGGAAGGCGAAGTGTTAATAGTTACCTGGAAAGAAACCTCATTCGAACAAGCGCCATCAGCACCGTAAATATAAACCGTTTGAGTTGAGGTAATCGGACCAGTAATTACAGTGCCACCTGATAATTGCGTATTGTTATAGTATGCTTCCGTTCCCGAAAGATTCGTGCCGGTAATAGCTGGTAACGTATAGGATCCACATGCTGATTGCGGACCTGGGTTATTGATGGAAGGAGTGTTGTTAATGGTTACCGGAAAGGATACTTCATCTATACATGTTCCTGCAGCATCATAAATAAAAATGGTCTGCGAACTAGAAATAGTAGTTCCAACAGCTAAAGATGTTCCTGTTCCTCCGGCTGCTGTCCAATAAGCTTCTGTACCACTCAAGTTTGAACCAGATATCGCAGGTAAAGTGTAGCTATCACAAATTGTTTGTGCACCTGGAGATGCAAGTACAGGTGAATTTGTAATGTTCACTGCAACGATTTCCTGATCCGTACAAGCTCCGTTGGCATCATAGATGTAAACCGTTTGAGAAGACGTTAAAACAGTTCCAACTGCCAATTGCGATCCCGTACCACCGGTTCCTGTCCAATAACTTACAGCTGATGTGAGATTTGTACCTGTAATTGCTGGAAGGGTGTAAGCATCACAGGTGTTCACCGGGCCTGGGTTATTAATCGAAGGTGCTCCCGGATTATTCAGGTTCATTACCGCCGGATCCGTTCCAGTGCAGCCATTCGAAGTAACTGAGAAGTTGTCATAGGCTCCCGCATTCAATCCGGAAATTGTAATATTTCCTGAAGCATCTGTAGTTAACGCTAAAGGTCCGACCGCAACACCATCATCATCGTAACTTACTGAAAAGCTGGAAGAAGGTGTTAAACCTGAGAGTGTGATCGTGCCGTCTGATCCGTTACAAACCGTAGGATCCGTCGAGGAAACAGAAAAATCAGGGGCAACGTTTACTGTTACCACAAATGATTCATCATCTGTACATGTTCCATATACATCATGAATATACACTGTTTGTGACAACGTAATCGCAGAACCAACCGACAATTGAGTTCCAGTTCCGTTCGGACCAGTAAAATAACCAACTGATGAGGTCAAATTTGTTCCGGAAATTGCAGGCAAAGTGTAGCTGTCACAAACGGTTTGGTTTCCTGGATTAGTTATGATCGGACCAACTGAGGTTGGTAAGATATCGATGGTGGTAGTTACCGGGTCTGTACAAGTGCTGTTATCATCCACTGTTAACGTGTAGGTACCTGCAGATAATCCTGTGGCTGAAGCCGCATTACCTCCTGCAGGAGACCATGAATACGTGTATGAACCATCTGAATAAGGGAATCCGCCAGTTACACTCACTGCTGCAGAACCGTCACCTAATCCACAATTCTCATCAGTTTGTGAATCGGTGGTGATGGACATAATGTTGTTACACTGCAAAAAGTCGATCAAAACAGCTGAATCGTAAATACCATCACCCGCATCTGCAATTGCTAATTTGAAATGGTATGAATTACAAGGAACAACTTCAATTGTACTTGTCAAAACAGTCGTAAAACCATCCATTCTAATGGTAGTGCCCCCATTGTTGTTGATATAATATGCTGAATTGGTGGTACTGTTGATGTTATCAATACTTGCAATTGTCACCCCGTCAGGAAGTGTTGCAACGTTGGTATTATTGTAATTTGGCCCCGATGGATTAGATCCCGTGACGAAGAAACCGAATGCGTCGTTATAACCAGAACTAACGTACTCTGGATATTCCTCTGAACCAAAAACAAAGCGAATAGTCAATACATCACACTGTGGAACGACATCAAACTCAAGAATACAGCAGTCATAATCTGCCAGAGCTTCCAAACTATTCAGTTGAGGATCATTGCAACTTCCACCTGCCATATCCGTACTAAAATTCGGCGAGAAATTCTGACTTCCTGCAGGTCCATTCAATTGAGTCACGATATTCCCAGTGGATAATACAACTCCACTTGAAATACCAATGTTCGTTGTCTGACCATTTGTAAAGGTCCCGTATGAATTTGATGGACACGTTATAGTGGGGTTGCTAATAGCGATACCGGTTCCAACAAAATTACCTGCAATTACGGATGCAGCACTACCATTGTTTGATATAAGAATTTGAGACTGACTTACAAAAACAAAAAGGCAGAGTATAACTGCTAAAAGGTGGGACTTTTTCATAAGAAGTAGCATGTGACTTTAACATTTGGTTACAGAAACCGTACGAATTTAAGCAAATAAATCAAGTGATGACATATTGAACGATTGAATTCTACGCAATCGAATTTCAATGATAATAGGGAGAAATAAATACGTAAACGATGACCCCCGAAACAGCAACGTATAACCAAATCGGAAAAGCGAAACGTACCCATCTACGATGGCGATCTATTTGACCCGTACGAGCATATAAGTAAGAAAAGAGCACCAGAGGTACAACCGCAATGCTTAGCAGTATATGTGAGAACAACAAAACATAATAGACAACAGCCGTCAATCCAATCTTGGCTTTTTCAAGTATATCTACCTGCCCGTCACCATTGGTGTCTCCGAAATGAGTAGTTGGCGATGTCACATGATAGAGTACATACATGATAAGAAAAACCAACGAAAGAACCAGTGCTATTCGAATCCAGGTAAAATGCAGGGAGATGTTTTTCTTTTTAATTGCTCGAAGAGCCGCCAAAAGACATAAAGCTGTTAAACCATTGATGACAGTATAGACTGCAGGTAAAGAGCGAAAAATCGTTACGCCTTCGATCTTTAAACCAAATAAAGCAGCCACTGCCAACGGCAATACGACAGACAAAAGGATGATAATTTTTCTCAGTTTGATTGCCTTAGTTTGATCCAGGTATTCCATATTCCTCTTTTAACAATAAACGCAAATCCTTCTCTAATTGTTCCACCTGCTTTGGGTCTGTACCTAAATAGACACCACGGACAAACCCTTCTTTGTCCACCAATGTAAAGGCTCCGGAATGCGCAAACCCTCCCTGAGACTCTTCATCCCGACCCGCAAAAATCTGGAAGTTCTCGATTCCTAACAAATGTGTTTTCTCCTCATCGCCTGTCAAAAAAGTCCAGTTATCTGATTGAATTCCGTAGTGTCTTTTATACCTGCTTAGGGATGCAGGCGTGTCTCTTTCCGGGTCGATCGAGAAGGAAATGAATTGAATTTGGTCTTTCAGATCATTTGTAGACTGGTTCAATCTTTTGAGATTGGTAGTCATGATAGGGCATATCGTCTGACAACTTGTAAAAAAGAAATCTGCCACCCACACTTTACCTTTCAGTTGGGTTGACGTAATCTCCTTTCCAGATTCATTGGTATAATGAAAGAACGGTATTCTGGGATAAATGGTATCTGCAATTTCTACCCCATCCACTAATTTGTATTCAATGTCAAAATTGCCTATGAACGGAAGTACATGAACCTTTTTTTTACTGGAATCACAGGAGTACAACAAACCAATTGATAAAATGACCAATACCAATCTCATGCTCATTTCTTTTTATTCACCCGATCTTTATCATACTGTTTTTGAAGCAGGGCAATATGTTCTTTCATTCGGCGTACCATCCCCTCCGTTTTACCCGATAAGACCATCCTTAGGTGATTCTCTTTGTCCAATAGTAATACTAATTCCTGAAAAGCTTCACCTCCATAATATTCCGGTCCTTTTTTAAGCAAGCGTTCTCCGTTATGCTCAAAATTATACATTTCTCTTGCCGAACCGCTCGCCAGGATCCATATGTCGGGATCATATTCCTCTACCTGATCTTTTAAAGCCTGTTCTACTGTTTCCAAATCCTTTACGTCATTGCCTTTTCCATCCGTAACGAATGAGATGATCCGCACTTGTTTCATCTTTTTACGCTTGTTTTTGCGAATGTGCTGATAGATCAACTGATCCAAATGCCACATAGAAATGGCGCAATCGCCCGGGCATCCGGGTTGGATGGTCGTAACAAGAACGATGTCTCCCTGAAAATCTTTGGCGCTGAATGCTTTACCGCGAGCATCCGTGAAATGGTAATCGGACGCTTTGCCGAAATCTTCCAGTTGTTTGAACTTATGCTCACACCCGCGGGTGGAAATAAAGATCAATAAAAAAGCCGGCCCGAATAAAAGTAAGAATGCAAAAACTACTTTTCTTCGTCCGGCTGTATTTTTCTTTGCCATGGGTCTATCCGTAGGTAAACCAGGAATTTCCTACTGCTAATGCTTCTGTAAGAGCAATGAATATGAGGTACAAAACAAACATGATGTAAGGCACGAGAATAACATACTTCATTGATTTTTTCTCATCCCCAAGGTGCATAAACACCAATACAATATAAGCTGCTTTTACAAGTGTCATTACAACAAACGACCATTTTACGATCGGCCAGATGGATGTTCCTTGTTTAATATATGCTCCCATCCCAACTTCAACGACGGTGATGATAGTAAGCAATAAAGTTACCTTCAAAATTTTCTTGCGAATACCTTTCCCTGCTTCTTCATCATGCAATGGAATTGCATTTCCATTTGCATCTTGATTCAAAGAGTATTCTATGATATCGTCTCTTTCCATGATAGACAGATTTAATGTAAATTATATAAGATAGAAGAAGGTAAATACGAATACCCAAACAAGGTCTACGAAGTGCCAGTACAAACCAGTCTTCTCTACCATTTCATAATGTCCTCTTTTGTGATACGTTCCTGCCACAACTCCCAACAGGATAATGATATTGATCACTACTCCTGAGAATACGTGGAAACCGTGGAAACCTGTAATAAAAAAGAAGAACTGACCATATTGTTGCGGACCGTATTCATTCTGCTTCAAATTGGCTCCGTAAATGATTCTTCCAGATTGTCCGCTGTTAATTGCATCGTAATACATATCACAAGCCGCTTTACCTTCGATACGATCGCCTACTTTGTGGGATTTTCCATCTTTCTTGACAATCAGGGTCATATGCTCATCAGCTGCCTTGTTTACTTTCGCAATACTTCCGTCATGCAGGGTGATTTTACCATCTTTAATATGGCCTTTTTCAACGGCATGCTGGAACTCATGCATCAAGTCTTCCTTGATCACATCCCCTTTTTTGTGATGTTTTCCTGCTTCAAGAACTGTAAAGTTTTGCAATTCTCCGAAATGGCCTTTCACAATCGCCTGTGATCCATCCGCCAATTCTACTTTACCGAACTCCGAACCGTGAATAAAGTGACTCCATTCCCACGCTTGGGATCCTACGAAGAAGAACCCACCGATGATCGTAGCGATCATCCATTTGATCACTCCTTTTTTATCCAGACGATGTCCTGCTTCAACTGCCAATACCATTGTAACCGAAGAAACGATTAGGATAAAGGTCATCAAGGCAACATACAAAAGCGGATAACCATGACCTAAAAAAGGCATGGAGTTGAACGTTTCTTCACCAATTGGCCACGCATCCTGCGCATCATGTCTAGTAAATCCGTATGCCACAAGAAGTCCTCCGAATGTCAATGCATCGGAAACCAGAAAGAACCACATCATCAGTTTACCATAGCTGGTACTGAACGGAGAAATCTTACCTCCCCACAGGGTACTGGCATCAATTTGTTGAGTAGCGTGTCCTGCCATTACAAAAAATTTTTATGCAAGTTTAATGAATAAAAAGTAAAAAAAGCAACAAATAGAGCCACAATAGTCCCAAAAAGTGCCAGAAGATTGCTCCAAGTCTCAGGCTTAAATTTTCTTGAGAATTAAATCTTCCTGAAAATGAACCTATTGTCATTTTTGACATGTAGATCATGGTCACCAAAATGTGTAACAAATGTAAGAACGTGATGATGTACAAATAAGAAGTGGCCGTATCGGCTGTTTCCATTGCTTTGATCTGCAAGTATCTCGACAGTTTCTTCCCCTGATAATGCAATTCACGATTCTTGTATTCTAATTCTTTGCCCTTGAAGTAAATATGAAAATCCTTACCCATTTGACCTTTAACAAAGAAATCGCCTCGTCCGTCACGGATATTCACAGCAAGATCTCTCAAACGCATCAAATCCACATACTGCAATTCTTTCCCATCAGGCGTTGTCAATTTCCCGTTGATCAATCCCAGTGGCTGAGACTCGTAGTACAAAATGAATTCTTTGCCATAATCAGCAGCAACATTGTATGGTTTGTTTCTTTCTAAGGATAAAAATTTCTTCGTGAATTGCTGAAGCGCTTTCATTTGTGTGTCTGAGATCTTCTTTCCATCAAGCAAGTAGTCATTCCCATTTACATCGACGAATTTTCCATTCATTTTGATCTCATAGTAATCACCATATTTACCATCCGTAACGATAATGTGGTTGTTTGCTGCATGGGCTCCAAAATCAACAAGTTGCTTATAGCCATTGAATTGAAAATAGATAAAAGCCAGTCCGGAAAGAAAGGTCAGAGAAATAAACAATTTCAGATTTGAAAATGCGTCTCTTTTAGCAGCCCGAATACCCAACTCCAGAAAAAGACTGCTTAACACAATAACTGCAGTACTCACCAAGAAAGCTGGTGGCAATGGGTACTTCAGCCAGAACGAATCTCCCATCGACACAATATAGGCCGAAGTAAATCCGGCAAACATCATTACAATACTAAAAATCCCGACGTAAACGAGATTCTTCTTCATTTTCTCACGAACCTCAGGCGCGAGTTCTTTGCTGTAATCTCTTTTCATGGCAACTTATTTTGGAATAATACTTTCAACCTTATCGAAGACATACACAAATTGTATGATCGGTAAATAAACAAATGAAGCGAACATGAGTTTACGCGCATCTGAAGTTTCACACGAATGATACAATCTGTAAGCATATTGGAAGAAAAGTGCACTACAGAGAGACGCTACAACAAGCGTCACCGTGCCAGTCCATCCGAGTAACCATGGCAACAAACTGAACGGGATCAATGCCAGCGAGTAGACCATGATCTGAAAAGCTGAGGACTTTGATCTGCCATCTGCCGCGGGCAATAAAGAGAATCCACCTGCCTTATAGTCATCAAAGACCACCCAGGCAATCGCCCAGAAATGTGGAAACTGCCACACAAATTGCACAAAAAACAATACGCCCGGAAGCAACCCAAAATCATTCGTGTGGGCAATAGCTCCCAGCATAGGCGGGATTGCTCCCGGAAATGCCCCGACAAAAACAGCCCATGGTGTAACACGTTTAAGCGGAGTATAAACAAACACATAGGAAGCAAATGCAGCTATTCCCAGCAGTGCCGAATATAAATTAATCAGAAAAAGCAGCGTTGATCCAGAAATAAGACAAAAAACTACAATAGCGTACGCCTCTGTTAAACTCATCTGATCAGTTGGAATAGGTCTCTTTTCAGTGCGTTTCATCAACTTATCCAGGTCTCTCTCCCAGATCTGATTGGCACCATTCGATGCAGCGGTAACAAGAAGTCCGCCCAACATAAGATACGTTACCGTCAAACCATCAGTTCCACCGGCAAATAAATAACCTGACAAAGCAGAAAGGATGACAAGTGAGGAAAGCCTGAACTTGGTAAAGATCAGATAGGACTTTAGTTTACCTGAACCGGAGCGCTTTTCGGTGGTGACCTCCATGTCTTATTTTATGCTGCAAAAATAACAATTATACATGGAACGGTTGCGGGATTCAGCTCCTTTCTTCTTACTTTACCTAATCCATTAACTTTTATACTTTTGTATGACTCCAAGAGAAAGCTAAAATGAAATTATCCATTCTGATTCCTGCATACAACGAAGAGCAGACGATCCAAACAATTCTTCAAAAAGTAAAGGAAGTGGAGCTGGATCATGGTGTTACGAAGGAGATCGTCATTGTCAATGACTGTTCAAGGGATAAAACAATCGAAAAGGCACAGGAGTTTATGGCGGCCAATCCTGAAATGAATATTTGCTTGTTCTCACAAGAAAAGAACATGGGTAAAGGCGCCGCAATCAACAGAGCAATAAAAGAATGTTCCGGTGACTACCTCATCATTCAGGATGCAGACCTGGAATACGATCCTCAGGAATACAATCTGTTACTTAAACCTGTTTTCATGGATAATGCGGATGTGGTTTATGGTTCCCGCTTTATTGGTCATCACCCACACCGCATCCTTTTCTTCTGGCATTCTATCGGAAATAAGTTCCTGACTTTTCTTTCCAACATGATGACCAATCTGAATTTAACAGACATGGAAACGTGTTATAAGCTTATACGAAGCTCCATAGCAAAAGACATCAACATCACGGAGCGCAGATTTGGTATTGAACCTGAGATCACTGCGAAACTTGCCAGAAAACCCAAAATTCGAATTTACGAGGTGGGCATCTCTTATTACGGTCGGACCTACGAGGAAGGGAAAAAGATCGGATGGAAAGACGGATTCCGCGCTATATTCTGCATTTTCAAATACCGCTTCGTTAAATAGAAAAAGGGAAGCGTCGCCTCCCTTTCTCCGGTTTCAATTTATTTTTCTTTGTGATCAGATGATCAACATCGCGTCACCATAAGAGTAGAATCGGTATTTCTCATCTACCGCCTGCTTGTATGCTTCCATCATCAGATCATGTCCACAGAATGCAGAAATCATCATTAGCAAGGTGGATAGCGGTGTGTGGAAATTAGTGATCAAACAATCCGCAACACTGAAATCATAAGGAGGGAAAATGAACTTATTCGTCCACCCATCATATGGCTTAAGCATCCCATCCGTAGACACGGATGTTTCGATGGAACGCATGGAAGTAGTACCCACAGCACATACACGACGTTTATTTCGCTTAGCTTCGTTCACGATCTCAGAGCATTTCTCAGTGATGATCACCTGTTCTGAATCCATTTTATGTTTCGTAAGATCTTCCACCTCTACAGGTCTAAATGTTCCCAAACCAACATGTAGTGTCACCTCAGCAAAATTGACTCCTTTTAATTCAAGACGTTTCATCAACTCACGAGAGAAATGCAGTCCGGCAGTTGGTGCTGCCACAGCTCCTTCCACTTTCGCGAAAATGGTTTGGTAACGATCCTCGTCCTGTGGTTCAACCTCGCGTTTGATATACTTTGGAAGCGGTGTTTCACCTAATTCGGTGATCTTCGCCTTGAATTCTTCATAAGGACCATCAAAAAGGAAACGAAGTGTGCGCCCGCGAGATGTGGTATTGTCAATCACTTCTGCCACCAGTGAATCATCATCTCCGAAATACAATTTATTTCCGATACGGATCTTACGCGCAGGATCAACCAAAACATCCCAAAGTAAACTTTCACGATTCAATTCTCGCAGCAGAAATACTTCGATCTTCGCACCTGTCTTTTCTTTATTTCCATACATACGTGCTGGAAATACGCGTGTATTGTTCATGATCATCACATCTCCGTCCGAGAAGTAATTGATAATGTCCTTAAACAATTTATGTTCGATCTTTCCAGATTCACGGTGGATCACCATCAGGCGCGCTTCATCGCGATTTTCACTAGGATATTCCGCGATCAGTTCTTCCGGTAAATGGAAGCTGAAATCGGAAAGTTTCATTTTACTCATAAGGACGATTTATTTTTTTGGAGTGCAAAGATACAATATGAAAGAGGCCTTGTCAAGCATTCATTTCGGAAGAGCGCGAATATGAGCGATACAATCCTCTACTTGAAGGGCATCCGCAATCGAAAAATCACCTGATTTTGTGCGTCGTAATGCGATCAAGGTGCCACCACAGCCAAGTGCCTGACCCATGTCGTGCGCAAGGGAGCGAATGTAGGTCCCCTTGGAACATACAATGCGAAAATCTACTTCCGGAAACCGTGTTACATCTATTTCAAACACATCCACTTGAACCATGTTTGATTTTAATTCGACCGGTTTGCCTTCTCTTGCGAGATCATACGCACGTTTTCCATCGACCTGCTTAGCCGAAAAAACAGGAGGCACCTGCTGAATCATCCCTGTCAAATGAGAGGCCGCTTCAATGATTTTTTCGGAGGTAATCCCTTCAGTAGAACTTTCACGATCAAAAGGTGTTTCAAGATCATACGAAGGGGTCGTTTTGCCCAGAAGAATGGTCCCTGTGTACTCCTTTTTACCTACCATGTATTCATCGATCTTCTTGGTGTGCTTACCTACGCAAATCACCAGTAGTCCTGTGGCCAACGGATCCAGGGTGCCTGCATGTCCGACTTTTACCTTTTTAAGGTTAAAGTGCTGCTTGATATTCCAGCGCAACTTGTTTACCACATCGAATGACGTCCATTCGTAGGGTTTATCTACGAGTAAGGTTGTGCCTTCCAGAAAATCCATCAGATAGAAAAGAGGATCAATAAAATAATTCCGGCAAGAATTCGGTACCATCCCCAGATGCGGAAGCCATATTTTTCAATGATTCCAATAAAGAATTTGATGGCAAATACGGCAACTAAAAAAGCAATGATATTTCCAAGTGCAAAATACAATATGTTATCCGATGAACTCATGATCATTTCATAACCATGCTGTTCTTTACCCTGATAATTCCAGTCTTTCAGAAAAATTGAATAACACGTAACTGCCAACATCGTCGGAACAGCCAGAAAAAAGGAAAATTCGGCTGCCAGCTTACGTGACAGTCCTTGTTGCATTCCGCCAATGATAGATGCTGCGGAGCGACTTGTTCCGGGCATCATGGCGAGGCATTGCCAAAAACCGATAGTCACCGCTTTTCGAATACTCAGTTTCTCTTCTTCAAAGATGACTGGATCACGAAACAGCTTATCGATAAATAGTAGGATTACACCGCCAACGACGAGCGCAATCGCAATAGGAATGGGTTTCTCAAGTATTGCTTCAATTTTATCGTCAAACAATTTCCCAAGAACCAACGCTGGAATAACAGCGAAAGCCAATTTGACATAAAATTGTACCGAACGAAAATTGAAGAATTTCTTTGTGTAAAGGACCAATACGGCGAGAATAGCACCAAACTGAATGGAAACCTGAAACATTTTGACAAACGCATCTCCTTCCGTCTGGAAAGCTGCACTGGTGAAAATCATGTGAGCTGTAGAAGATACCGGAAGAAACTCTGTAAGTCCCTCCACGATTGCCAGTATAATGGCCTGGATCAAATCCATTTTAGGCGTTTTTCGGGCGTTTCATGATCGAGTATAGGATAACAATATATCCTGCTACGATCAAAATAGGTGCAAGTGTGATTCGTTGTGTGCTGAACAATTCATTCGCATCAAATTTATCCGGATCCTGAGAGGCGCCCCCGATCATTAATATGAAACCAATAACATTGATCACTAATCCTATTAAAAGCAAACGGTAATTTGCTGCTTTAAAACCGAACTTTGGGTTTTCCCCTGAATGCTGTTCTTTTTTTACTTCCATATCACGAAATTAATACAAATCGTCCAACTTCATTCGCAAATACTTGTTAAGAGCGATCCATGTGGAAACCAGTGTTAGAAGTATTCCTGAGACAAAAACGGAACCGATCAAAATACCCAACCCTTCGGCTGTAAAGGAGATTTCCAATGATTCAAGCGTATTGTTGAGCGCAAAGAATAAGGTCATAAGTAAGGCGAGTCCGATCAAGGAAGAAATGATTCCCTGCAAAATAGACTGACGCAAGAAGGGCCGACGGATGTAGGTTGATGTTGCTCCCACCAACTGCATGGTTTTAATGGTAAAACGTTTCGAATACAAAGCCAGTCGAATAGTATTATTAATCATGGCTACTGCCACGACGATCAGTAATAAAGCCACGACCAGAAACAAAAAGACAAACTGCCCGAAACCGAGGCTGACCGTTTCCACACTTGACTTGTCATAATTCACTTCATCGATCTGATCGGGATATGCCTTCAGCAACGCTTTCTTGATCTTTGCCATTCCCTCTTTGGTGGCAAATTCGGCTTTCGGCTTGAATCCCACCGTTGGGGGCAGAGGGTTGTCTCCTTCAAAGACACTGAGGATCTGGTCGGCATTCTGATCCGTTCCGCTGAATTCTTCGATGGCACGATCGGGTGAAACGAAAAACACCTCCTTGAACTGGCCCCAGGTCTTTAGTTCTTGTTCGATCTGTTTGATATCCGCTGAATTTAACTGAGGTTTAAAGAACAAGTCACCCTGCAAAGATTCTTTCGCCTGTTTCTCTACATTCTTTAATCCAATGACACCACCCATGACTAAACCGATCATGAACAACACCAATGAAATTCCTAATACCGTCGACACATAACTTGTTCGTACACCGCGTTTGCTGTATTTTTCTACTCCTGAAGCCATACGATACGAAATTACACAAGGACATGAAAAAGAATCAAATGGATTCAAAAAATTAAACAACGTGTAATGTTAATAAGTAGAATAGCGCCAACCCTTACTTCTAAATAAACGTTAAAATGACCGAACGAATGTAATTTTTCAAAATGACCTTCGTTTAATAATTAACTGAGCAGCGCAAGGGAACTGAAAAACGTGGCACACGATTTGAAATTCCAACCTTGTAAAGTTAGTTTTCATAAGTAGTAGTAGTTTAGGTTTTGGAGAGAGGGGTTCTGCCCCTCTTTCCTATTTTATACCCCGGCTATTTTGTATACCTTTGTAACTCATCACATCATCCCAGAGAGGAACGAATTATGAAACAGATCCGCAACTTTTGCATTATTGCTCACATCGACCATGGAAAAAGTACACTCGCAGACCGATTGCTGCAAACTACAGGTACCATTTCAGACAGGGAAATGCAGGCTCAGGCACTGGACGATATGGATCTGGAACGTGAACGCGGAATTACGATCAAGAGTCACGCCATTCAGATGAACTATAAATACGAGGGACAGGAATATATTCTGAACCTCATCGATACTCCCGGACACGTAGATTTTTCTTATGAAGTGTCGCGCTCTATCGCAGCCTGTGAAGGAGCGCTATTGATCGTGGATGCTTCGCAGGGAATCGAAGCACAAACCATTTCGAATCTTTATCTTGCTCTGGAGCACGATTTGGAAATTATTCCCATACTGAATAAAATGGACTTGCCCGGTGCTATGCCAGAGGAAGTGACAGACCAGATCGTTGATCTGATTGGATGCGATCCATCGGAAGTGATCCCTGCTTCCGGTAAAACAGGGCTTGGAGTAGATGCGATCCTGAAGGCGGTGATTGAACGCATCCCTGCACCCACTGGCGACGAAAAAGCACCACTTCAAGCTATGATCTTTGACTCGGTATTTAATCCTTTCAGAGGAATTATTGCTTACTACCGTGTGAAAAACGGAATCATCCGCAAAGGAGATAAAGTAAAATTCTTCAATACAGGTAAAGATTATAATGCTGATGAGATCGGAATTCTTAAGATGGATCTCAGCCCGAAAAGCGAAGTGAAAGCCGGAGATGTGGGTTACATCATTTCAGGGATCAAGCAGGCGAATGAAGTAAAAGTAGGGGACACCATAACCAGTGCAAACAACCCATGCGACTCGGCCATCAAAGGTTTCGAAGATGTGAAGCCTATGGTATTCGCAGGTATTTATCCTGTTGAAACGGATGACTACGAAGAATTGCGTTATTCCATGGAAAAATTGCAGTTGAACGATTCTTCATTGGTCTTCGAACCGGAATCTTCAGCAGCTTTGGGATTTGGTTTCCGATGTGGATTCCTGGGAATGTTGCATATGGAGATCATTCAGGAACGCCTCGAGCGCGAGTTCAATATGACCGTGATCACCACGGTGCCGAACGTATCTTACTTCTGTTACATGCGAAAGGACCCGGAATTGGCAATGATCGTAAACAACCCTTCTGAATTACCTGATCCTGCGGGAATCGACCGTATTGAGGAACCGTACATTAAAGCGCAAGTCATCACGAAATCAGAATACATCGGTCAGATCATGACCCTTTGTATCGAGAAGCGTGGTGAATTAAAGAACCAGGTATATCTAACGCAAGACCGTGTTGAAATCACCTTTGAAATGCCTCTTGCAGAGATCGTTTTCGATTTTTACGATAGATTGAAATCTGTTTCCAGAGGTTATGCTTCCTTTGATTACCATCCAATTGGCTACAAGGAATCCGACCTCATCCGCATGGACATGCTGCTTAATGGCGAGCAACTCGATGCACTGTCAGCCTTGGTGCACAGAAGTAATGCCTATGATTTGGGTAAAAAGATCTGTGTGAAACTCAAAGAATTGATTCCAAGACAACAATTCGAAATTCCAATTCAGGCGGCCATTGGGGCGAAGGTCATTGCGCGCGAAACGATCAAAGCCTTGCGCAAAGATGTAACCGCAAAATGTTACGGTGGAGATATTTCGAGGAAACGCAAACTCCTTGAAAAACAGAAAGAAGGTAAGAAACGAATGAGGCAAGTTGGCCGTGTAGAAGTGCCGCAGGAAGCATTTATGGCCGTATTGAAATTGAATGATTAAACCTCTTAATCATCTATAAAAAAAGCCGCTAATCGCGGCTTTTTTATGCTATTAATCTTCGTCTTCCTCTCCGGCATCTTCATCCGGTTTGTCGTATTCATCTTCTTCTTCGTCATCAGAATCCATCTCGTCTTCTTTCATACCGTCTACCTTGTCGAAATCATCTTCAAACTCTTCCTCCTCATCATCGACTGCCGCTGGTTTCGGAGCAACTTTATTGATTTTTACAAGATAAATCACCTCATCCGTTTCCCAGATCAAAGCATCCAGTGTTTCACCCGTAGGCGTTTTTATGGAAGTCAAATGGTTGATATATCCATCTGGAAAATCGCGTAAAATTTGTTTTTTCTGCTCAATGGTTAGTTTGTCATAACTGATGATCGCTCTTCTCTTTGACATGTGACTTATTTTATATTTCCAACTTATAGATTCTGTTCAATGGTAAAATGACACTCTGTTTCAAAACAATCGCCTTATCTGTAAGTGCCCAAATGGTTGTATGAACAACTCTTTTCTTTTTATCATCCTCAAAGTAGATCTTCACTTTGTGATGTTCCAGATTTCCTAAAGCCATCGCTCTGTCCAGTTCAGCCTGCAAACTTTTACGGTCTTTTTCAGAGCGCAACACATCCGTTTTCGGAAATTTCAACCGTGCTACCTCTTCTTTTTCAACCAACACAAATTCGCTGTCCATTGACTGATTTTGGAGCAAATTTAAAGGAATTGTTAAATTAAACGCACTTTTGACTTTCCAGCATTATTTTTTTTTTCAAAAGCACTTTTTTAATAACCTTTCGAATCTTTTCTGCAAAAGAAAAGCGCCGAAGCGCTTCCTTTATTTCACTTTGCTTTTCAGCTCATTTTTTAAACCGCTCCACTCCACTAAGTGCATTTTTACCACACCCACGGGAATTTTAGCTTTCACAAGGACCGGGATTTTATTGTCATCACTTGTTACCCAGAAATTAACGTCCTCCTCACTCTTGAAGTAACGACCTGTCTGTACAACAGGAACGAACTTATGACATTTGAATTTACCCTTGCGAATAGTGATCGTTTCATCACCCACATACTTGATCTTTAAATTCCAGATGGCATCATCCATAAAGCATTTGAATTCAAACGTCTTACCAACTTTAATGTCTTTGTAATTCAAGGTTCGTGCATAATAAAAAGAGGAGATCATATCTTGTATCCCGATAGGAATCTTATATTCTTTTCCTTTACCGTTGTCTACTTTGTATTTGTCATGCTTGAATGCATAATCCTGATTGATCTTGTACCCTCCTTCATCCACTCGACGGACAAAAAACCAAGGAAAAACCCCTTTTTTGTCAAGATAGGTTTCATAGGTATCGGTCACCTTATAAAAAGCATTGAATCCTCCTAGAGTGCGTCCGGTTCCAACAGCGTGTAGCAATTCTCTGTTTGCTCCTTTTTTCGTTGTTGATTTTAGCTCGAGAACAGCCTCTCCTGCATCCATAAATCCATAAGTAACGCGGTAACGTAGTTTTTCTCCCACCTGAAACGCTTTGTTCACAACGGTCGGATAGGTTACTTCTGTACTACTAGACATCGTCAGCACCAGCATTAGTGCTCCTAAGTAAAATGCGATCTTTTTCATAACACGGTTTAATTTGTGTGTTCCGGCAACAATCAAAGGCTGTGCCAATTCAGATTTTAAATGAAATTTAGATAAAACGAGTGAATTAATCAAATAGCATTTACCAGTCACTGGTGAACGCATTCTTTGGAAGCAAAAGATTCAAGATGCACTAACGAGCATACTTGATCGAGCCTTCAGATGTAATTCAAAATGAGGTGTCGGGATCTCGCGAGAAATAAACTACAGTCCCAACGATAATTACATCACAATATTCACAATCTTTCCAGGAACTACTATGACTTTTTTTGGAGCATTGCCCTCGAGCCATTTCTGTGTATCTTCTCTCGAAAGGATTGCTTTCTGCACCTCATCAGCATTCAAATCCAGAGACAATTCCGCTTTAAAACGCATTTTTCCATTAAAGGAAACCGGATAGGCAAAACTGGATTCCACCAAAAAAGATTCGTTGAATGCCGGGAAATGCTGCTTACCAACTGTACCGGATTCATATCCTAGTTTTACCCACAATTCTTCACTGATGTGCGGTGCGTAGGGGCTCAGCATGATGACCAGTTCCTTCAAAATAAGATGATTATGGCATTTCTGTTCTGAAAGCTCATTTACGCAGATCATAAAATTGGAGACACCGGTATTGAATGAGAAACGCTCCAGGTCATCTTGCATCTTTTTGATGGTTTTGTGAAGGGTTTTCAATGCCTCTTTCGGAGCTTCACCGTTCTCAACAACTATTTGTCCTTCCTGATCGTGGAACAAACGCCATAGTTTGCGAAGGAAATTATGCACTCCATTGATCCCTTTAGTATCCCACGGTTTGCTTTGCTCTAAAGGCCCAAGAAACATCTCGTACATACGAAGTGTATCCGCCCCAAATTTTTCTACGAGTTCGTCTGGAGTTTGTACGTTGTACTTGCTCTTGGACATCTTTTCGACTTCCGTTCCGCAAAGGTAAGAGCCGTCTTCTTCACAGATGAATTCGGATTCTGCAAATTCAGAACGCCACTTTCGGAAACCATCAATATCTAGTTTTCCATTATCGACAAGGGAGATATCGGCATGAATAGGGGTAGTTTGATATTCTTCCTTCTTGGAGAACGTCACGAAAGAATTGGAGCCATTGATTCGATATACAAAACTACTTTTACCGAGGATCATACCCTGATTGATCATTTTCTGGAAAGGTTCCTGGAAAGGAATGTGTCCGAGATCGAACAGCACCTTGGTCCAGAAACGAGCATAAAGTAAGTGGCCTGTAGCGTGCTCTGCACCACCAATGTAAAGATCCACCTGGTTCCAGTATGCTGTGTCTGCGTTAGAGGCAAAGGTTCCTGTATTTTGTGGGTCCATGTAACGCAAAAAGTACCAGGAGCTCCCCGCCCAACCAGGCATGGTAGAGTGTTCGTAATCATAGACTCCCTGATATTTCCAATTCGAAGCACGAGCCAATGGCGGTTCACCATCTTCCGTAGGTAGGTATTTGTCCACTTCAGGCAAGGTCAATGGCAACTCATCTGCTGAAAGCGCATATGGAACTCCTTCTTTGTAATAAATAGGAATAGGTTCTCCCCAATAACGCTGGCGACCAAATACCGCATCGCGCAAACGATAATTGATGCGTTTTTTGCCAAAGCCATGCTCTTCTATGGCTTCTATGGCTTTCGGAATCGCTTTTTTAACCTCCAGTCCATTCAATATTTCTGAATTGATCAAAACACCTTCTTTATCTGTCCAGGCGTCTTTTTGAAGATCAAATTCTCTTGTGGGTTCAATCACTTGTTTGATCGGAAGACCAAAATGTTTCGCAAACTTATAATCCCTTTCATCATGCGCAGGAACAGCCATAACTGCCCCCGTTCCATAGCCCACTAAGACATAGTCACCCACCCAGATCGGCACAGGTTGACCCGTGAAAGGATGCGAAACGTAAGAGCCTGTAAATACTCCACTGATGGTATTCACATCCGCCATTCGTTCACGTTCACTTCGGTTTTTAGCCGTATTCACATAAGCTTCTACCTCCGCACGTTGCTCATCAGTAGTTAATGAATTAACTAATTCATGCTCTGGCGCAAGGGTAACAAATGCAACTCCAAAAATAGTATCCGGACGTGTTGTAAACACTTCAACGGATCCTTCCCGGTCTTGAATCGGAAAACGCAACGAAGCGCCTTCGCTTCGACCAATCCAGTTCCTTTGCGATTCCTTGATGCTATCTGTCCAGTCTAATGTGTCAAGTCCGTCCAGCAGGCGTTGTGCATACGCAGTGATACGCATGCTCCATTGCTTTAACAGTTTACGCTCAACCGGGTGACCACCTCTTTCTGAAACACCATTGATCACTTCATCATTCGCTAATACTGTTCCCAAGGCGGGACACCAGTTGACATATGCTTCGCCGAGGTAAGCCAATCGGAAATACATCAGTACCTCTCGCTTTTGAACTTCAGTAAACGCATTCCACTCTGTCGCAGAAAAAGTCTTTAATTCTTTTTCAATGTCTCCGGTAAGAATGTCAGATGCATTTAAATTCAATCCTTCATTGGAGAATATCTCAATAAGCGAGTCAATTGATTCTGCTCTATTTGTTCTTGGGTTGTACCAACTATTAAATAATTCCAGGAAAATCCATTGTGTCCATCGGTAATAGGCAGGTTCCGAAGTGCGCACTTCACGATTCCAGTCGAAACAGAACCCAAGTTGATCCATTTGCTGGCGGTAGCGAGCGATATTTTGTTCCGTAGTGAGGGCGGGGTGTTGACCAGTCTGGATTGCATACTGCTCAGCAGGAAGTCCGAAAGAGTCATATCCCATTGGATGCAACACATTATATCCACGAAGTCTTTTGTAACGTGAAAAAATATCTGAAGCAATATATCCCAGTGGATGTCCGACATGCAATCCTGCTCCGGACGGATAAGGAAACATGTCCAGAACGTAGTATTTTTTGCGATCTGTTTCTTTATCAACTTTAAATGTTCTGTTTTCCGCCCAAAACTTTTGCCATCTTGATTCGATCTCCCGAAAGTCGTACTCCATTTTACGTTCCTTAAATTCGATGGCAAAGATAACGATTTGCTTAGGCCAAATAGAGGCCATGTGCGAGTAAAACGCTATTTTAGTACAGAATGAACTGTTTTCTCCTAAAACGTGTCCGCCTGTTTCTTGCCATTCTCTTGTTGTTTAGTTTACAAGGGAATTCCCAGACCGCCTATGAGAAAAAACTGATCCAATCCATTCGTCTGGAACGTAATCCTAAAAAGCAGTATTTGAGAATGTTGTCTTTGGGTGAATATTATAAAACCATTCATATCCACCGAGCAGATTCTATGAGTCATGTGTTGCTCGCAAAAAGCCGGCAATTTGAAGATTCTATACGATTCAGCGCCCTGATGTTCAGTGCTGAGGTAAACCGTTTAGAAGGTAACCAGGAAGAATACTTCAAGGACATTCTTGCATGTCAGCCGTTTCTCAACAAGTTAAAATCAGATCGCGTCATCTACACCCTCTATCATCATTTAGGGTATTACCACAGTATTGCTCATGAATTCGGCGCAGCGAAGTTCTATCTTGAAACTGCCAGTTCGATCGCGCTCAAAAAACGCATTAATGCGGACATTGCGGATAATTACAATTTCATGGCATTGCATTACATGCTTCAGAACAACAAAGACTCTGCGCTTTATTTTTCGGACATGGCACTCAAGTACGGCCGACGATCCTCCGGTAAAAAAATGCTGGATGAATGTCTGAATACGCAGTCCGCGATCTATTATCACTTCGGACAAATTGAACTAAGCGTGGCAAAAAATATCCTGGCTGCGGACTGGGCAGAAAAAACAGGAGACTTGTATCACCTCGCGCTGTATTATCGGGAGATCGGGATGTCACAACGTTTAATCCGCAACCTGGATGATGCTGAATTCTATCTGACAAGGTCGTTCAATTATTCCAGACAAATAGCGGATTACAGGCAAATGGGACTCTCACTTGTAAGTATAGGTTACATACGTTATGAGCGAAAAGAGTACGGCGCGGCTATCACAAAAGTGAATCAAGCCATGCATATCTTAAATAAGCAAGGTGATGCGAATGGACTGGGTGAGGCATACAATTTACTCGGAATGGTCAACCGCGAGAAAAAGGATTATGCTCAAGCAGCAATCAGTCTTAACAAGGCTCTTGTATTTTTTGAATCCACCGGAAATCAAGAAAAGATCGCAGAAGTTTATCATAATGTAGGAACGGTTTTTATTCAACAAAAGAAATTTCTGAATGCCCTGCATTACTTGGAAAGATCGGTAGAAATCCGGAAAAAATCTGGCAACCAGAATCAGATCTATGAAAGTTATCGGGTTATGTCGGAAGTTTATCAGGATCTCGATCAGGCTGCCAAATCCCTTATTTACCTGAAGAAATATGTGAACTACATGGATAGTAACTCTCTCGTAATGGCGACAAAAAAGATCGCAGATCTCAGTGAGAATTACCGTTCAGAGCAGCGCTTCAGATTGATACAAACACAAGCCGATTCCATTGAACAACAGCAGAAAAACAAGATCCTGACGGAAACTAAACTGGAAAACAGTCAGTTGAGAAATAATTTTCAATTATATATCATCATTGCATTACTTGTCGTTTCGGTCCTTGCTGGGATCATTTATTTCTACCGAACGAATCAGGTAAAGATCAAGCAGCAGCAGCGTGAAGCTGAGATGTCACAAACACTTTTGCGAGCACAAATGAATCCGCATTTTGTATTTAATGCTATGTCCGTAATTCAAAGCTATATCTATGAAAACGACACCGTGAATTCATCGAAATTCCTGGTCAACTTTTCCCGTTTAATGCGGTTGATTCTGGAGAATTCTCCCAAAGAGTTCATTCCTATTGAAACAGAAGTGGAAATTCTTCAGAAATATCTTGAAACTCAGAAATTACGTTTTGGTGATCGCTTTGTGTTTCGAATTGAAGTAGCAGAGGATATCCTCACAGAACATGCCGCGATTCCGCCGATGATTACCCAGCCATTTATTGAGAATGCCATAGAACATGGTCAACTTCACACCATCGAAAATGGATATATAGACATCCGATTTAAACGAAACGGCAAATTGCTCGAAGTCACGATCGAAGATAACGGGATCGGTCGTTCGGGAGCAGAACAGAACAAGAAAAGTAAGGACCACAAGAGCATGGCTATGGAAATTACTCGAGAACGCATTCAGAACCTGAACAATAAATACGGCACCGAAGGCTACCTTGACGTTCAGGATCTTGATTCAGATAGGAAAACAGGAACAAAAGTATTAATTTCGTTACCCTTCAAAGAGGATAATTTAGCTCCTTCTAAACCATGAAAAAAGCACTTATCATTGACGATGAGAAAAGAACAAGGGAACTGATCGCACGTATGATCGAGTCTTTTGATCTTGACATAGCTACTTATCCAATGGGAGAGAATGTTCGCTCGGGCATCGAACAAATCAATTCGATTCATCCGGATATCGTCTTTCTCGATGTGCAAATGCCAGACGGTACCGGATTTGATGTGTTAAGAAACGTTGATTTCAAAGATTTTGAAGTGATCTTCATCACAGCGCATGAAGAATTTGCTATTAAAGCAATAAAATTCAGTGCGCTGGATTACCTACTCAAACCCATAGACCCTGAGGAACTTCGTTCTTCGCTTGAAAGAGCCATTCATGCTGTTGATCATAAAAAAGAAGAAAGTCAGTTTGAAGCACTACAGCATAATATCCAACCCAATCAAAAACGCAAACTTGTCTTGAAAACCCAGGAAAGTGTGCATGTGGTGGAACTTGATGAGATCATTCGTTGCGAGGCAGACCGTAACTATACCCAGTTCTATTTAACTGGCGGAAAAAAAATTCTTGTTTCGAAAACATTGAAAGATTTCGAGACGATACTGGCTTCACATCATTTTCTGCGCATACAACAATCTCATTTGATCAATCTGAATTTTGTTGATCGATATGATAAGGGGAATGGTGGTTCAGTCGTTATGAAAGATGGTTCTGAAGTTCCTTTAAGTCCAAATAAACGCGACCTCTTTTTTCAGTTTCTGGAAAACCTTTGATTAAAAAATAATTCAAAAAGGTATTTTGTTCATTCATACGCTGTGAATGTTCATTTCAATCACCCGAATTGAAAATCGTTTCTATCTTCATTGTAGAAATAAGGAGAGAAATCAGGTTATCTTCTTAGGGCTTTGAAATATGGGGAGATTTGCTGCTTGGAGAGGCAGTTTTCATTTTCTAGTTTGATTTAAGAGTATAACAGTTCTTATTCTCCCCCTTCAAAGAAGTAATTTATTACCTCTAAGAAGTAACCTGTTTTTTTTAGGTTTTCAAGTTTTAGCACTACGTTGAATAACTTACTACTACCATGAAAAAAGCGGATGATTGCAGTCACCCGCTTTTTTTTTACTCCATTCCTGCCTAAAATCGTCCCAAATAAACCGTGTTACATACAAGTACGTGTAAGTGAACGTAAATCTACGTAGCTCTCTTTCGGTGTATCTCATGAATTTGATTGTCTGTATTTCAAAAATGTAAAAATCTGCAGCTAAACCTGCATTCCTTTGTCTCAAGAAACAAAACACAAGTAAAAAACGAAATACAAAATATCATGAAAACAAAAAACGCACTTATCGCCCTTTTAGCAGTTACAAGTTTAACTAAAGGTACATTCGCACAAGAAACAGGAAAATCTCCTCTAATGTGTTCTGTAAGTTTAACCACACCTAAATGTCATGGCTCTTCCGATGGGGAGATCGATCTGACCATTTCTGGCGGGCAAGCTCCATACACAGTGATCTGGGGGAATGGTGCAAGTGGAACAACGTTGACAGGAATTGGTGCCGGCAACTACGATGTTATGGTTATCGACTCTCATCAAGATACTATTTCCGGTCCTATTACTGTAATTGAACCAGCAGAGATTGTGATCAATGGAATTGTAACAGACGTGTCTAGCTTAGGAAGTGCAAATGGTGCCATCGATGTAACCGTATCCGGACTACTTGAAACGTACACATATTCATGGGGTACCGTTGACGGATCTGGCATCGACCTTTCAACACTTGATCAAAATGGGTTGAAAATAGGAACTTACAATCTAAAGGTTACCTCTGCAGGTGGTTGTATCGTCGAAAAAAGTTTCCGTGTTGATCTAAGCTTAATGCTTAACTTTCAACACATTCAACAAGGTGGATCACTTACACCCGACAACCGAATTGTGTATCCAAACCCGAGCAACGGGCCTGTAAATTTCAGAAATGTTGCAATGGATGATAAAATTGAAATTTACAACACCTACGGATTACTTGTGAAAACGTTAAATGCACAAGAGCCTACAGATCTTCCAACAGGAAACTACCAGGTGAACATCAAAAAAGCAGACGGTTCAGTACAAAATGAAACACTCATCGTTCGTTAATAACATCCTTTTCTTTGGAGGCGCTTCATTCGGAGCGCCTTTTTTAGTTTTCGGCAATAATCTGATACAAAACAGGTCGTGATGGTGCGGCGTCATTTTCAAAGGGAGCTACCTGCAATTCCAGAATATAGGCGCCATCTTTAATATGATCCCCCACAAAAATCAATTCCGTTATCGTGCGCTCATGATCGGGATTGACAGGCACTTTCCAAAACAGATGATGAAACGCCAATTTACCTTCATCCGATTCCCTATCAACAGAAGGGAGATCGACCAATAAATGTTTCACTTGCAGTTTTTCAAGAATATCAATGATACCGGTTTCCAAATAAGGGGGATTCGTATCCGAATATGCCTTTCCAATTTTCTCTTCCTTTTTATTTGGCAAGGTGCGAATAATCAATGCCTCTACTTTTTCAATTCCACGAATTGCATCCGCTACCTGCGCGGTTTTAACCACATGATCTATACGCCCATCCTTTTCATTGAACTCTGATTCAGGTTCAAGTGAAATCACCAAAGCACTGCAAAAAAAGGAGCGCAATGTTTGATTGATAGAAAACACCTCTTTTGTGATGTGTCCCAAACATTCAGTATGTGTTCCATGTCCGTGCGGATTGAAAAAAACATCTCTGAAATTAACGCTTCCTCCTTCAGCTACAGACCCTATAAATCCATTGGCTCGAACAGGCTCAAAACGGGGAGGTTCGACATACCATGCCGTCAGGTTGGCTTTTCCGGCCACTAATGGAATGGAAATATCTAATGGATGATCCGTATCGATAAAAACACCCTCTTTAAGGAATAACTTCATTTCTTTCTAAGTGAAAATTGCGGAATAAAGATACGTGGAAACCATTCAGAAATAGGAAGCACCTGTTTTTTTTATTCCTTTGCAAAATGAAATATGAAGCCATCATTTTCGACTTGGGCGGTGTCTTGATCAACTTAGATTATCACAAAACGACAGCAGCTTTTGAGGCTCTGGGCGTAATAGATTTTTCCGAACTATATAGCCAGGCTGCTCAAACTGATCTATTCTCCGATTTTGAAACAGGGAAAATCTCAGCGCAGCGCTTTATCAATGAACTTTTGGTTTATTTACCACAGGGCACCTCTCCCAACAAAGTTGTCGAAGCCTGGAACCAAATGATCCTGAATGTTCCAACTGAAAGAATCCGACTATTGGATCGCTTAAAGAATGATTATCCTGTATTTCTATTAAGCAATACCAATGAACTTCATGTTCCTGTGGTTAGAAGAGAATGGTCGAAAGTGACAGATTTGCCAATGGAGCATTATTTCAATAAAATCTATTTCTCTCATGTGATGGGCATGCGCAAACCTCATACTGAAACATTTCATGAAATATGTAAAAGAGAAGGTCTAAACCCTTCATCAACCCTTTTTATTGATGACACGCAACAGCATATAGAAGGTGCAAAAGCAATAGGGCTTCAAGTATTACATCTTGTTGATCAGGACTTACTTGAACCGTTTTTTTCCTGACATAATTCGACCAGTACTCCATCGGTAGATTTTGGATGAAGAAAAGCAATCAGCTTGTTATCTGCTCCATCTTTGGGACTGGTATGGATTAATTCGAATCCCTCAGCGGTAAGACGTCTTATTTCATCCTCAATATCTTCAACATCAAAAGCAATGTGATGAATTCCTTTACCTTTTTTGGATAAGAATTTCCCGATAGCTGAATCAGGATTGGTGGCCTCCAACAGTTCGATCTTGGATTCCCCTACCTGAAGAAAAGCCGTCTTCACGAATTCCGATTCCACAGATTCGATCTTGTAACATGAGGTACCTAGAAGTGCTTCGTAAATTTTCAGAGATTCTTCAATACTCTCAACAGCAATGCCCAAGTGTTCGATCTTACGTAACACGGAGAATTAGTTCTTAATGAACTTTTCGTTAACGTTATCGAAATTGATGTAGTATGCCCCGCTCAATAGATTTTGGCAATTCACCGACGACCCTACTCCCTTCTTTACAATGTTTCCATAAGCATCGTAAATCTCGTAGCGCGTTTCCACCGGTTGACCGTTGGCAGTGAAAGAAATTACCTCTTTTACTTTTACAGGACTTTTAGCTACAATTGGAATGTTGGAAACGAACTTCACTTCTTTAGATGTCCTTTTCGATCCACTATGATCAATCTGAACTACACGAACTGTGTTTTCACCTGAATGAGGTGTTACATTGAATTCGTACGAGTTGGCTCCTGGAGTTCCTTTACCTTGAACTTCGCCCACGGTAACCCATTTATTCCATCTGTATTGTTCAATGATATAAGGTAACTTACCTTGCTCTCCGGTCGTTTGCCAAGTCAGTTTACCGGCATTTGAAACCGTAATACTTGTAACCACAAATGTACTTCGTGGAAGCAACACTTCAGGGTTCAAAATTTTCGGCTTACATCCGTCGTTGTGCTCGATAACAATAAAAACCGTTTCGCCGATAGCAATATTAAAATTGGCAAAATCAATTTCGAAGGCACCCATGTTGGTTCCACCAGGCATGATGTCACCATTCACAGTAACCTTGGTGGCACAATAACCGAAACCATCATCATCCATAGGATTTTGAACGTAAAGGTTTTTACCTTGATACGTTCCCTCAATGGACAGAGAAGCTCCGAATAGAAGCGATACACTCAAAAAAGTAAGTAAAATACTTAAAACTATTTTCATGAAACCAGGAGTATAACAGTATTTGTTTCAGTAAATAATCATAATTCCCCACAATATTACAAGAATTTTTGTTTCGTACGACATCCGAAAAACATTTTTAACCAATATAAATGACAGAAAGTTAAATTTTATTGAAAATGAGTCTTACATCTTCATTTTGAACAATTGAACGTCGAAAGTAATTATTCGTAACACCGCCATTGATAAGATTTTTAAGCATCTTTGTATCAACAGATATTCAGTACTTATGAGAATTCTCTGGATCATTTCTACCACTCTACTCCTCATGTTGTCCGCCTGCGGAAGCAATTCCGGAAAGCAATTTGAGTTCGCCGGAGGCTCACTTAAAATGGCCATTGACAACGAACCTTCCAGTTATAACTCCATGGAAATCAGCGACTATTTCTCTGCAACTGTCGTTTCTCAAATAATGGAAGGATTGGTAACCATCGATCCCAAAACACTGCACATTGAACCATTAATTGCAAAATCCTGGAAAATCAGTGATGATGGCATGAGCTATGAATTTGAATTAAGAACGGATGTGATGTTCCATTCAAATGCTGCATTTTCATCAGATGATGATCGTTTCCTTCGTGCAAGCGACGTACAATATACTATTGAGCGCATTTGTTCAAAAAATAAAGATGGAAGTGTGCCGCATGCATACAACTACTTGTTTAAGGATCATTTACAAGGTGCCGGACCATTTCTGGAAGGAAAGGCAAAATCTATTGCCGGAATAAAGGTTACAGGCAACAAGATCTCACTTAGATTGATCAAGAAAGATGAAAATTTTCTAAATAAACTATCCAATGTTTGCGCATCCATCTGCTCTGAAAAGGTTCTAAAATCAGGGGCTAATGATGTCGTAATCGGTACTGGACCATTCCAATTCAACGGGATTACAAATGGACCTCCGAAATCAGTAACATTAATCAAAAACGAAGATTATTACCTAACCGATAAAGAAGGAAATGCATTGCCTTACCTAGATAAGCTAGAGTTCGTTTTTGAAAATCGAAAACTAGAACAACTGGATATGTTCGAGAATCACGAGACCGACCTCATCTTAGGTTTACCAACCAGTCGCATCACTAAAATGCTTGAAGGAAGGATAAGTGATTTTAATTCCAAGCCTCCTGTATTAGTAATGTATGATAATCCATTGCTCTCAACACAATACTACTTTTTTAATATGTCTGACCCTCGATTTAAAGATGCACGGGTGAGACAGGCTTTTAACTATGCGATTGACAGAGAAAAAATTGGGCGGGATGTACTAAGAAACCAATATAACGAACTCGGCTATTACGGAATCGTGCCTCCTATTTATACTATTTTTAAAGGATACGACTTTGACAAGATCAAAGAGGTATGTTATTCTTACGATCCCGAGAAAGCGAAAAAATTGTTGGCCGAGGCGGGTTATCCAAACGGTGCTGGGTTTGGCTCTGTAAATCTTCGCTTCAATATAGACGAAAAGCATTCTGCCGTCGCAGATGAATTTGCGCAACAGATCTTTCAGAACCTGAATATCAATGTTAATATAGACGGTTCGACATTCGATCAAAAAGAAGCGGATGGTGCCAGCGGAAATGGTGAGATCTTCCGAAGCGCTTGGTATGGAGACTATGCGAATCCTGAAACTTTTCTGACGAATTTTTATGGGAAGTTGGTTCCTTCAGACCCATCTATTCCGAGTCCTATCAACCAATCCAGGTATTCCAATCCCCTCTTTGATCATTTCTTCGAAACTGCTAAAAACAGTGACCGAAAGCCTGAAGCGATGGAGAATTATGCCAAAGCAGAACGCATTCTTATGCAGGATCCGCCTATTATCCCGCTGTGGTACATGGGGGATATTCAGATCGTATATTCCAATGTTCGCAATCTGCATTTCAATGCATTGAATATGTTCGTATTCAAAGAGGTTTATAAAAAAGACTGGACCGAAGAAGAATATACCAAAGCGACCAATTAGATCATTAAACAACCATTACACCTATGAAAACAATTACATTACTACTTTTTGTCATTGCTCCAATACTCCTGTTTGCGCAACCTACGCAGACAGTGCGCGGGAAGGTATTTGACAGTGAGACTAATTTCCCACTGACAGGAGCTAAAGTGGAAGTCTTTACCGGTGATAGCTTAAAACGATACAGAGGCATTTCTGATGAAGAAGGACGATTTGTCATTGAAAAAGTTCCGGTAGGAAAGCATCAGGCAGAAATAAAATTCCCAACATACGATATCAAAAGTGTGACCATTGAAGTCACGTCGGGTAAGGAATGTATAGTAAACGTTCCTTTGAACGAGCGTGTAGTTGAACAAAAAGAAATTACAGTAAATGCCCGAAGGAAAGGCGAGGTGATCAATGAAATGGCATTGATATCTGCACAACAATTCAGTGTTGAAGAAACCAATCGCTACCCTGGTTCCAGAATGGATC
Organism: uncultured Flavobacteriia bacterium; assembly: GCA_903928365.1. Lineage (GTDB taxonomy): Bacteria > Bacteroidota > Bacteroidia > Flavobacteriales_D > Crocinitomicaceae > M0103. The sequence continues at coordinate 10,879 of CAIYQV010000190.1, read as the reverse complement.
CTGCACGGATGGCTTCTAATTTTGCGGGGGTTCAAGGAGCCGACGATTCCCGAAACGATATTATTATTCGTGGAAATTCACCCCTTGGGGTGGTTTGGAAGGTAGAAGGAATAGACATTCCCAACCCTTCTCACTTTGCGATTTCTGGTAGCACAGGAGGACCGGTTTCTGTACTCAACAATAAAATCCTGGGTAATTCAGACTTTTTTATGAGTGCCTTTCCTGCCGAATTTGGAAACAGCACATCCGGTATTTTCGACTTGAAATTGCGAAACGGGAACGACAGAAGCCATGAGTTCACCGGTCAGTTTGGTTTGTTTGGCACCGAAATGCTGGCTGAGGGACCTATGAATAAAAAGAATACCGCAAGCTACCTGGTAATGGGTCGATATTCTACTCTTTCCATGTTTCAGGCATTGGGTATTAAAATCGGTACAGATGCTGTGCCAGTGTATGGCGATGCTGCTTTCAAATTAAACTGGCGACTCAAAAAAGGAGGAAACTTGTCTTTGTTTGGAATTGGTGGTAAAAGTCAAATTGACATCAAGATTTCTGATCAGACAGAGTACTCCAGTGAGCTTTACGGTGAGGGAGACCGTGACCAACAATTCGGCACTTCGATGGGGATCACTGGAATCAATTACAAAAAGTCGCTGAATGAAAAAACGTTTATCGCTTGGACAATGGCCTATTCAGCAGAAGAACAGCATGCTTTCCATGAATACCTCGTTCGCTCATTGAACATTAACAATGGTGATACCTCCATTCTTGTAAACAATAAATATCCTTTGATGGGGTATCGTTTCGGCATCACCAAATTGTCCAATTATTTTGCTGTTAACCACAAGATCAGTAAAAAACATCTCCTAAAAGCCGGTATTTACGGCGATCTTTTGAGTGTAAACTTCCTTGATAGTGTGTTGACCGATATCACCGTTCCCGGAAATTTCTCAAAACGCTGGGATTATAAAGGTACGGCAGGGATGATCCAACCATTCATTCAATGGAAATGGCGTTTGAGTGATAATATGGACCTGACGGCAGGAATCCACAGTCATATCTTTCATGCTCTTTCAGTAAGCGTTAGTCCAGTCGAACCTCGATTGGGTTGGAAATACCGAATGAAAAACGGACAAGCGATCTTCGCTGGAGCAGGAATGCACAGCCAGACTCAGCCGCTTTACACCTATTACTACCATCGTTATGACCAAAACGGCAAGGCTGTTCGTTACAACGGAAAAATGGATTTCATGCGTTCGGTGCATTCGGGGCTAGGTTACGAGAAATCCTTCAACAAAGGATTCAATATCCGAACGGAAGCTTATTATCAATACCTGTACAATGTTCCGGTAACTATTGCTCCATCCTCTTTTTCCATGATCAATATGGGTAGCGGTTTCTCACGAATTTTTGCAGATTCCCTTCAAAATACCGGAATTGGAGTGAATTACGGTCTGGAACTTACCATTCAGAAGTATTTTGATAAATCTTTTTTCTTCTTGTTTTCCGGAACACTATACGATTCTAAATACCAAGGAAGTGACAATATCTGGAGAAATACTTCCTATAACGGTCGTTATGTTGCCAATTTCCTTGCAGGAAAAGAATTTAAATTAAATGAAAAACATATTATTGGGATTGGCACAAAGATCACAGGTGCCGGTGGTAAGCGATATGGCCTCGTAGATGTGTCCCGTACTGATTCATTGAAAGAGATCATATTTCAAGACTCTTTGTTCAATGACCTGCAATTCAAAGATTATTTCCGAATGGACATCAAGATCAGCTGGCGCATGAATGCGAAAAAAGTGACACACGAATTTGGACTGGATCTGGTGAATATCCTTAACACTAAGAATCTGTTGAGTCTTGCTTATGCTCCTTCTCTGGATCCTTCCGTAGTGAACTCGGCTAACTATCAGCCGATCTCTCAAAAAACCCAATTAGGTTTTTTACCGATCTTCTACTATAAGATCGACTTCAAGCTTTCAGGAAAATCTGAAGAGTAATTGCCTACCAGACAGGGCAGGTATTACAATTATTGGTAGGGCGGATATATAATAGGAACCCTAAATTGGTGTCAAATTGCATATATCCGAAATGCTGATCTGCAAATGCGTTAGGGTCGTTGGCCCTGGTTCTTACATGAGATTGACCCATGATCCCTCCACTAAAATTGGACTGGATAAACAGGTGCTTGAAAAATTCAAGTCGAATTCCGGCATGAGCAGAAGCAGCAAAACCAGAAAAAGAACGAAGTTTCTCATCTTGCTTTCCCGCGAATAAAAAGGTATTGTCAGAAACTAATCCACCTACTCCAATACCAACAACCGAGGAAAGAACGATCTGTTGTTGGCTACCTGCTGCAAGCCATTGATCCGAGCGACTGAATTCCAATCGCACGTAATTCAATCCAGAATTCGAATAATTAAACGTAGACTGATTTATTAAAACAGGTTCATTGGTGTACGCTCCGTTCCAGTTAGAAACAGAATCTACACCTGAATTCAGTTGACCGGTAAATAGCACCTGATCACCATCCTGCAATACATATTTCAGCTTGTCATAGCCTAACGAAACGGCATAATGATTTTTAATATAGTATCCCAGTCTCACATTGTATTGACCAGCTGTTGCCCTTAATGGATTCAATTGTTGTCCGGGATCTAAAGAAAAATGATCATCATGAGCAGCTGCCCCTTTCATAGAGAACTGATATCCCGGACCCGAAAAGTTGATCGTGCTGTTTCCGTACCAAGAGCGGTTGTAGCCATAGTAACCAAAAAAAGTTCCTTTAGAAAAGGAAACTTTTGGCTTTCGCTTATGAGACTGAGCAGATATGCCGGCAGGAAGCAATAGCGTTAATAGAACATATACGATAAGGTGTTTCATCGGGTAATGATCTTAAGCCATTCCTGTTGATCCATGACCTTTTCTAAACGGTAATGTACTTTTTTATTAGGCGTATACCATTCCACCAATCCGTAGCCTTTCGCAAAGAAATTCACCGCCTGACCTTCCATAACAGTTTCTTTTTTTGTGAACGGATTGAAATTCGTTAATCTAATTTTATCATCCATTCTAAGAGCCGGAAGCTCCTCTTCAAGCACCTTACAGGTGGTTTCATTACCATGTATCTTTCTTCTCACCTCCTTTAGAATCAGCGTGGAATCTAAGAAGCCCTGAAAACGACTTGCAAAATAGGCTTCTTCATTACCATTCATTGGAATCAGTCGATTCTTAAAAAGTTCTGCCTTTGTCTTTTCCTGTGATCTGTTGACCACCATGTGGTCCATCACATCAAGAGAATCAACGTTGTAATTCATGGCTTCTATAATCCTTCCATCCGCCGCGTAGATCTCTACTACAATATGATCTCCTTTTGAATCCTTTACCCCATAGATACGGTGGTATTGTTCGTCCAGTCCATGTGCAACATCTCTAAAAAGATAGATCTTGGGAATCGAATCATACGCATAAAAATAAGAGGAGTATGGGTTTACCGAAACCGGCGTACTTTCTTTACCACACGAACCCAAAAGAATTAAACCAACGATGAGTGCACTAAGTATTCTCATGATGACATCTTTAAAAATGCAACCTCCTTTTCTGTTAAATGACGAAACATGCCGCGTGGAAGATCTTTTTTGGTTAATCCGGAAAACTGCACTCTGTCCAGCTTGATCACTTCGTAACCCAGTGATTCAAACAAACGTCGAACAATCCTGTTCTTTCCGGAATGCAATTCAACCCCCACTTCTCGGGCACTGCCTTCTTTCACATATTCTGCTACATCTACCTGCGTTTTTCCATCTTCGAGATCCACTCCCTTTAAGAGTTTTTCCATATCTTCTCTTGAGACCGCCTTGTTTAATTCTACATGGTAGATTTTGGAGGCCTTATATCTTGGGTGCGTTAATTTTTTGGCCATATCACCGTCGTTGGTAAACAACAATAATCCTGTTGTGTCTCTATCCAGCCTTCCGACAGGATACACACGTTCACGGCACGCTTTTCTAACCAATGACATGACTGTTTTTCGTCCGAATGGATCATCCATTGTGGTGATAAAGCCTTTTGGTTTATTCAATAATACATATCGTTTCGTTTCGGCATTGATCGTTTCTCCATCATATTGAACTACGTCTCCAGGCTTGATCTTAAAACCTAACTCCGTGACGATTGTTCCATTCACCGAAATGACACCTGTTTGTATCAACACATCGGCTTCTCTTCGAGAGCAAACTCCCGCATTTGAAAGGTATTTGTTCAGACGTACTTCTTCCTCATTGAAAGACGGAAGTGGGTCCCCTTTTTTTACTTTTTCTTTGAAGTCAATGTATTTGCGCTTGTCTCTTGCGCTAACCTTTTTTTCAGTCTGAGGCTTTGCTGTACCCGCCTTAGGAGCTATTGCTGACTTCGCAGGTTTTGTTCCTTTTCCGGTTACCGGTCTTTTTTTATCGGAGGCTCTTCCTTTAGATGCGGAAGGTTTATCTCCATTTTTTCTTGTGTTCATCACGAGCAGAATTTGAATACAAAGATACGTTATTTCATGATTTTCAATTAACAGGGGTAAAAAGCATCCGGAATATGCTCGATATGTGTACCATAAGAATGATGAATTATGGACACTATGTCGAAGCGCACTTCCTTTTCCATACCGCGTTGCTTTATGTAATGATCCGCTACTTTTATGATCTGACGTTGTTTGGCACGTGTTACGGCACGCCATGGTTCGCCGATCACACCTGTTTGACGGGCTTTTACTTCGATCATAATGATTTTGTCGGTGTGTTCGGCTATCAGATCAACTTCCCACTTTTTAAACCGCACATTTCGATCAATGATTTGAAATCCTTTCAGTGATAAATAATTTTCGGCTAAACTCTCTCCAAGTTTACCCAAGTCTTGCGTTGTCATGTTGTATCAGGATAGGTTTACTTGAAGATACGCAAAATTGTCAGAAAATACAAGCTTACGATTATATCTCACCCATCAGCTCAAGCGTCTGCTTGGATGCGGCTTGTTCGGCCATTTTTTTAGAGGAACCGGAGCCACGTCCATAACTTGTTCCATTGATGATGGCTAAAATGGTATAGTTCCACGTACTTCCGAGGTTTTCTTCGGAAATCACCTCAAATTCAAGCTTGAGTCTTTTTTTCTGACTCCAGATAAAAAGGCGGGACTTAAAATCAATCTCTTCCTCCAGGATACGGTTCAGATCGACGTACTTACGGAAAATATGGTTATGGATGCTGTCTTTTACTGCTATGAATCCACCATCGAGGTAAATAGCTCCCATAATTGCCTCAAATGCATTCCCTTCTAATGTAGAAAGATTGATACTTCTACCTTTCTGATAACGGATAACGTTTCGAAGTTCCATTGCTTCAGCAATTTCACCCAAGGTTTTACGGCTAACCACTTTCGATTTGATCTTCGTAAGATATCCTTCATCTTCCTCAGGAAAACGATGGTAAAGGTACTCTGCAATAACAGCATCCAGAATGGCATCCCCCAGGTACTCCAACCGCTCATTAGATACATCCTTTTCGGCATGATTGAGTGAGCGATGCGTTACAGCGCGTTCAAAAAAGGAAATCTGCCTGGGACGATAGCCGAACCTGTTTTGAATGAACGAGATTAGTTCCAGTTCATCCGATGATCTGCCTGATTTAAAAAACGGAAATTTCAGAAGGATTAACCTTTAAATTTTCTAACGATAACGCTCGTATTGTGTCCACCAAAACCAAAAGTATTGGAAAGGGCCACATTTACTGTACGTTTTTGGGCTTTATTGAACGTGAAATTCAATTTGTTGTCCAATTCGGGATCATCTGTAAAATGGTTGATCGTTGGAGGTACAATGTCATTTTGCACTGCCAACACACAAGCGATAGCTTCAATCGCACCGGCAGCTCCCAACAAGTGACCAGTCATAGACTTAGTTGAACTGATGTTCAAATTGTACGCGTGCTCACCGAATACTTGCTGAATGGCTTTTACTTCGGCCACATCCCCTAAAGGAGTAGATGTACCATGCACGTTCACATAATCGATTTCTGAAGGATCAATACCTGCGTCTTCCAGGGCAGCGATCATGGTATTCTTAGCGCCGAGACCCTCTGGGTGTGGTGCAGTCATGTGATAAGCATCGCCTGACATTCCTCCGCCGATGACTTCAGCATAGATCTTTGCCCCACGTTTTACCGCATGCTCGTACTCTTCAAGAATAAGTGCGCCGCCTCCTTCACCGAGTACAAAACCATCTCTGTCCACATCAAACGGACGAGAAGCAGTTTCAGGAGAATCATTTCTGGTAGAAAGGGCCTTCAACGCATTGAATCCTCCCATACCCATTTCATTCACGGCCGCTTCAGAACCACCTGTAACGATGGCATCCGCTTTACCCAATCGAATCAAGTTGAACGCATCGATAATCGCATTCGTCGACGATGCACAAGCAGAAACAGTCACGTAGTTTGGTCCACGTAATCCGAATTTGATTGAAATATGCCCCGCAGCGATATCTGCGATCATTTTCGGAATAAAGAATGGATTGAAGCGCGGTGTTCCGTCACCACTGAAAAAGTTCTGTGCTTCATCCTGAAATGTTTTGAGTCCACCGATTCCAGAACCCCAGATCACACCGATGCGATCTACGTTTGGATTGGACTCCATCAACGCAGCATCGGCCATGGCTTCCGAAGCGGAAACCAGGGCGTACTGCGAAAATTGGTCTAGTTTGCGAGCTTCTTTCCTGTCAATGAAGTCTTCCGCATTGAAGTTCTTGACTTCACACGCAAACTGCGTTTTGAACAAAGATGCATCGAATTGCTGGATTGGCGCTGCTCCGCTTTTACCGTTAAGTAAGGCTTCCCAATATTCGTTCAGCGTATTGCCGATCGGGGTAAGCGCACCCATTCCTGTTACAACAACTCGTTTTAATTCCATAGAGAAATACTTTGCTCTAAAATACGAATCTTTTTGAATTAGTTCGCGTGTTGCTCAATGTAAGAGATCGCGTCACCTACTGTCTGAATGTTTTCAGCCTGATCATCTGGAATTGCGATATTGAATTCTTTTTCGAATTCCATGATCAATTCTACTGTGTCAAGTGAATCAGCTCCCAAGTCGTTTGTGAAAGACGCTTCGTTAGTTACTTCAGTTTCTTCAACTCCAAGTTTATCTACGATGATAGAGATTACTTTTGATTTAATGTCAGACATTTCTTTTGTTTTAAGGGTTAATCAGGCTGCAAAGAAAAAAACAATGGTTTAAATATCAAAATTATTTGTTGACTTAATTCCAATCGGTGAAATGCTTGAAAATACGGAAGTTCGAAAATCTTCAATTTCAAATGCCATCAACTTATACTTTGTACCTTCGCGCTATGAATAAGCACAGGTTAGCCATTTTTGCCTCCGGACAGGGTTCAAACGCGGTAAATATCATGCGTTATTTCAAAGGTCATGCCCAGGCAGAGGTAGCTGTTATCGTCACAAATAATTCATCTGCAGGAGTAATCGCTCATGCGGGTGATTATAAAGTTCCTGTGCAAGTAATCAGCAATGATGAAGCTGCAAATAGCGAATTTCTCGTCCACTTATGTTCAGAAAAACAAGTTGATCGGATCATTCTGGCCGGCTACCTTAGAATGATCCCTGCCGAATTTGCGAGAGCATACGACAAACGAATCATCAACATTCACCCTTCTCTTTTGCCTAAATTTGGTGGAAAAGGAATGTACGGCGATCGCGTGCATCAGGCAGTCATTGCATCAGGAGAAAAAGAAACTGGAATAACCGTTCATTATGTGAATGCTGCCTACGATGAGGGTGAGATCATTGGTCAGGTGAGTTGCCAAGTTGAAATAAACGAAACACCCGAGTCTTTAAAAGAAAAGATCTCTGCGCTTGAGCGGGCGAATTTTCCAAAAATGATCGAACAAACAATTAAAGATTTACATGCTTGATTTTTTTACCTCTTTCAGTTGGGTGGAGCTCTTTAAAGCAGGCACCGTACTTTTTGCGGTGATCGACGTTGTAGGGTCCATTCCTATTATCATCAAGATCAAAGAAACTGCCGGCGAGATACATGCAGCCCGAACAAGTGTCGTTTCATTTTTCATTATGGTAGGATTCCTGATCCTTGGGGAAAGCATTCTGAACCTGTTCGGTGTAACTATTGAATCTTTTGCTGTTGCAGGATCGCTAATCCTGTTTGCCATGGCACTGGAAATGATTCTGGGGGTAAAAGTCTTTCGTGATCAGGTTACGGGTAAAACGGCAAGTGTCGTTCCGCTGGCTTTTCCGATCATTGCTGGAGCGGGCACTATGACCACATTGGTTTCCCTAAAAGCAGAATATCAGGAAATCAACATCGTTCTTGCGATCATCGTCAATGTGCTCATTGTGTTTGCGGTATTGAAACTGACACGGCGCATTGAAAACCTTCTGGGAGAAGGAGGAATTGCGATCATAAAAAAAGTGTTCGGAATCATTCTCCTTGCCATCGCGATCAAACTATTTACGACCAACCTACAAGCCTTGTTCTGAATTATCTTGGTGAAAAGGAGCCTGGTTTATTCTCTTGTCCTTTGATGACTTCCACTCCCATTTCAAAGGTTTTTTGAACCAATACTTTTCCTCTGGAATCATAAACAATAAAACGACCGTGTTTTAAGCCTTCTTTGTAATCCATTTCCTGAAGCAGGTTTCCTTTTCGGTCGTATTGTTTCATGGTGCCATCCAATTCACCTTTCTTAAAGGAAGAAACAACCGCAGGAATTCTTCCTCCCGGGAAATACGCCGTCCATACATCTTCTTTCAAACCTTCCTTGTAGGTCCCTTCTTCCGTTTTGCCAAAATCCTTTGCGGAATAAGAGATCGCCTGACCGTCTTTTTTACTTTCGACGCGCTCCCGGTCCTTCATAATGCCATAATCCACTTTCGACTTTTCTTTAAAAAGTTTATAGGTGATCAGGTCTTTGGGTTTGCCATTTTCAAAATACTCCATCCATTCACCCACTTGAAAACCATCTTCATATTTTCCGGTGAGTTTGATCGTTCCATTTGGATAAGCGGAAGTCCAGTCGCCATTTAAAACACCTTCTTTAAAAGTTGATTTGTTTTTTAGTTTGCCGTTATCCCAGAAATTCTGCCATTCTCCATCCTCTTTTCCACTCTTGTAATTACCTGTCATGAGCAATTTCCCATTCTCATACCAAGTCTCCCATTTGCCCTCTTTCTGGTCTTCCTTGAAATCACCTTCTTTAAACTTACTTCCGTCTTTATAGAAATAGGTCCAATGGCCAGACTTCAACCCTTTTTCATACTGGGCTTTATACGAAAGTTCGCCTGTAGGATAGTAATACGTCCAGGCGCCATCTTGAAGATCGTCCTTGAATTCGCCTTCCATATCTTTGGTTTCCTTGTTCGTATACCACGTCCATTTACCGGATTTTTTACCCTCCTCATAAAACCCAGTTACATTGACTTTTCCATTATCATAGAAGTAGGTATAAGGTCCGTGGAGTTTTCCTTCCTTATAATTGCTGATCTTCTCGGTATCTCCCGTGTAGTATGCATAGGTCCATGTACTGTCTTTTTCACCTAGTTTAAAAAACCCTTTAAGTGTCGTATAACCATACACACTGATCTCCTCAAAAGGACCGTCTTTCAAACCGTTTTTGAAATTGTACCATTCCTTCACCGTGCCTGTTGTGTGATAGGTGGCCATTTCACCGTTTCCATTAATGATCGTTTGTGTATGAAGCGAGTCTGGCAACCAGAAAGACAAGATCCTGCTTTCACCTGCCTTTAATTCTTCCACCGATTTTTCCTTGCCGTTCAGGTAATAGTAAGTCCATTTGCCGATGGGTTCGTTCATTTTATAATACCCTTCAACGGCGAGTTTACCATTCTCAAAGAATTCACGATAAATACTGTCCTGACGACCTAAAATAAAGTACCCTTCCTGTTTGAGTTTTTTGTTGGGAAAATAGAGCAACACTTTGCCATGAAGCATGTCCTTATAGTAATTTCGCTCTTCTTCCAATTGTCCGTAGCGATCGAAATAGGTCCATTTACCGTGCTTTTGGTCCGTTGTTTCAATAGCGTCTTTGTAATAAGCTCCTGAAGATTGAATCTGCGTTTTATTAAAATCCCAGTACAGCGTAGTCTTGGCAGACAGGTTTTCTTTTAAAACTTCCTGTGCATAAGAAGGAAGAACGAACAACAGGCAACCGAACAAAAAAAGTGTTTTCATTTTCATTTATCTCCTATAATGACCGGATCGAATTGGGTTACATAGCAACTTTAAGTCCCTGCAAAATCAAGAAAACTCCAAATCCGGCAAAAACAATTCCTATCAATTGATTCAACGCGATTAATACACGATCCGTAACGAGTGGGCGGAGCATTTTGGCCCCAAAGATCTTCAGCAGATCAAAAGAAAAGAAGGTAATAAGAATCGTTAAAAGAAAATACAAAATATAGAAGCGAGGCTCTCCCGGCTCTTCATTTTTTGCTCCAAGCGTGATCACACTGAACCAGTAAAAGATGACCATCGGGTTTGCAAAATTGAGCAGAAAGCCTTTTACGCCAAGTAGAACATAGTCACGCACACCATGAATCGTATCACCATCCTCGTTTACTTTAACTTGTTTTGGGCGTTTAAAAAAGTTGACAACACCGTAGATCAAAAAAAGAATACCGCCAATCAATTTGATCAATTCCTGCTTTTCGCCACTGATGATGGAGGAAACCTCTGAATAGAAAACATAAGCGATAAGAATATAAACCACGTCACTTAAAAGTACACCCAGATCGAAGGCCATTGCGGCACGAACGCCTCTTCGAATACTCGTTTCGAGTAG
>CAIYQV010000189.1 GCA_903928365.1 uncultured Flavobacteriia bacterium | reverse complement strand
TGCAAAAACGATCTGCATCACTGGAAGCAATGGAAAGACGACTACCACCATGCTTACGCATCACATTCTGAAAAAAGCGGGGGTCAAAGTGGGATTAGCCGGCAATGTCGGAAAGAGCTTTGCCCGTCAGGTTGCTGAGTCCGAGGTGGAATGGTATGTATTGGAATTGAGTTCATTTCAGTTGGATGATATGAGCGATTTTAAAGCGGATATTGCGATTCTAACCAACATCACGCCAGACCACTTGGATCGCTATGATTACATCATGCAGAATTATGTGAATTCTAAATTCCGAATCCTGCAAAATCAGACCAATGAAGACTGGTTCATATACAATTATGATGACCCGATCATCATGGAAGAATTAACAAGTCGGGAGATTTCTGCCCGTACAGCCCCATTTTCCCTCAAAAAAACGATGGAAGTGGGTGGATTTGCAAACGAACAACAAATAACAATAAACATAAACGATCAATTCACTATGTCAATTCACGATTTAGCACTGAAAGGGAAACACAACACCCAAAACTCCCTGGCGTCTGGGATAGCGTCAAGGATTCTGGAAATCAGAAAAGAAGTTGTAAGAGAAAGTCTGGAGGACTTTGTAAATGTTGAACACCGTCTGGAATTCGTTGCTAAAGTCAATGGCATCGAGTTCATTAATGACTCTAAAGCAACCAATGTTAATTCGACATGGTTTGCGCTTGAGAGCATGGACAAACCAACCGTTTGGATCGTTGGTGGTGTGGACAAGGGAAATGACTACGCCGAATTGATGGACTTGGTACGAGATAAAGTGAAGGCCATCATTTGTTTGGGTGTAGACAATAAGAAATTGTTGGAGACATTCTCCGGAGTAATTCCTACGATCGTTGAAGCACGTTCTGCTATGGAGGCTGTTGCATATGGTTATCGCCTTGCTAAAAAGGACGAAACGGTATTGCTCTCCCCTGCGTGTGCGAGTTTTGACTTGTTTGAGAATTATGAAGATCGCGGTAACCAGTTTAAATCTGCTGTGAGAGCACTTTAATTCCGGAATCATGGAAAACAAGTTAAGAACAAACCTTCAGGAAGAATTGCTCCGTTCAAGAAACGAAGTGATTCAGACAAAGAGTACACCAATGCGCCCACAGGGCAAGTTGTGGGGAATGGATGTGTTTACTTGGATCAATCCAGAGCCTGGAGCGTTGTTAAATACACTGGATTCGTTTCCGTTTAAAGTCCTTTGGATGGGGGGTGTAGAAGAAGTTTCGGCAATCCTTTCCACCGACGAAAGTGCGTTGAAGGTAGTTGATACCGTCGTGACTTATAATGCCAATGTATTTGGGTTGAAAGAAGATTGGTTAGGTTACCTTGTCAACGGGGCCGGCACCAGCAACCTGGTAGATGCGCTCTATTTCGTGGATTATTTTAAAGCTCCCAAAACTGTTCTTCTCTTTACATCGAGCGGTGAGTATTCCGATGACAGGATGAATGAATTTGAAAACTACCTACAGTTGATGCGCTCTTAATGAGAGAGTACCTTAAATATCTGAAAGGAGATGGAGTGATCTGGATCATTTCACTGATCATGCTGGGATTTTCCCTCGTGAGCGTATACAGTTTTGTGCCGATCCTGGTGAAAATTGAAGGAGGGACTCCTTTTAAGTATTTGTTCAAACATTTCATGTATGTGATTATTGGACTTGGCGTCATGTACTGGATACATAAGCGTAATCCTAAATACATCTCACAGTTATCAAAATTTGGATATTTCGTAGGAATAGCATTGCTGTTATTTACGCTGTTTTTTGGGACAAAAGTGAATGATGCTGGACGTTGGATTAAGATCCCTTTTATTGGTCTGACCTTTCAGTCATCTGATTTTGCGAAGTTGGCACTCATCATTTATTTATCCCGTATACTGTCTAAAAAGCAAGAACAGCTCGATAGCTGGAAGGAAGGCTTCAGACCTTTGATCTTTCCCGTTTTGATCGTTTGCGGGTTGATCTTAAAGGATAATTTTTCTACATCCTTCCTTTTGTTCGCGATCAGTTTAACATTGCTATTTATCGGTAAAGTGCCGCTTTCAAAGATATTCCTGACACTTGCGGGTATCGTAATGGTCGGAATTCTGGCTGTTGGATTGCATAAAGCAGTACCGGAACTGAATCTCTTCCCTCGCATGGAAACCTGGGAAAACCGGATTTTCAATAAGCTTGACAATGACAATGATGTCAAGTCGAATGCGCAGGCTATGAATGCGCGTTATGCCATTCATAATGGACAGATCTTTGGTCAGGGAGTGGGAGACGGTGAACTAAAAGAATACATTCCAGAGGCCTATGCCGATTTTTATTATTCCAGTTTTGTAGAAGAATTTGGTTTGGTATCGGCTGTTTTCCTCATTCTATTATATGTGATCCTATTGTACCGGATCATTCGTATTGGCTTGTCTTCAGACAGGCTGTTTGAAACATTTGCGTGCATTGGAATTGGAATTCTTTTGCTTACACAGGCTTCAGTGAATATGCTTGTTTGTACAGGAGTATTTCCAGTGACAGGACAGAATATGCCATTGCTTGCTATGGGAGGTTCTGCTTTGATCATGACGTGTGTGGCTATCGGTATAGTCCAAAGTATTGCGCACCGAATTTCAAACGAAAAAGAAGGAGCATTTTCAAACGTGTTGGCAACAGAATGAAATTGAATCGCATTATTATATCAGGTGGTGGTACCGGAGGTCATATCTTCCCGGCTGTAGCTATTGCTGATGAGATCAAACGAAGAAATCCGGAAGCAGAGATCTTATTCATTGGAGCAGAAGGTAAAATGGAAATGGAAAAGGTGCCTGCAGCAGGATACAGTATCATTGGACTGCCCATTGCTGGATTTCAACGTAAACTTACCTTTTCCAATTTCTTACTTCCTTTTAAAATTCTTAAAAGCATGAGTAAGGCCAGACGCATACTCAAAGAATTCAATCCAGAAGCAGTGGTAGGTGTTGGAGGATATGCAAGCGGACCAACTTTAAAAGCCGCTACATGGCAGAAAATACCAACCCTTGTGCAAGAGCAGAATTCGTACCCCGGTAAGACGAATATCCTTTTGTCAAAATCGGTCAATGTTTTATGTACTTCATACGAGGGGTTGGAGAAATTCTTTCCTGCTCAAAAGATTCGAATGACGGGTAACCCTGTCCGCAAAGAAATGGTGGAAATAGAAGGAAAGCGTCAGGAAGCTTTGGAATACTATAAGTTGGATCCGGCTAAACAAACTGTTTTGATCATTGGAGGTAGTTTGGGTGCACGAACACTTAATAGAAGTGTTGTCGCTCAAATTAAGGCTATTTCAGAAAACACGGATGTTCAAATCCTATGGCAAAGCGGTAAACTTTATTTTGATCAATTGCAGACGGAATTAAAAAATATCCTCCCTTCAAATCTGCGTCTTGTGCAATTCATCGACCGAATGGATCTGGCGTATGCGGCAGCTGATGTGATTATTTCCAGGGCAGGTGCTATCTCCGTGTCTGAACTATGTCTGATCGGAAAACCGGTCATTCTGGTTCCTTCTCCTAATGTGGCGGAGGATCACCAAACCAAAAATGCCATGGCGCTTGTTCAGCAAAATGCCGCAATGCTTGTAAAGGATGTGGATAGTGAAACGGAGCTGATTACCGAGGTATTTGGTCTCGTAAAGGATATCGAAAAACGATTGGATTTAAGTACTCAGATTCGGAAATTGGGAAAGCCAAATGCAACTGCAGACATCGTAAATGAACTGGAAAAGATCGTAAAATAAGATGAGCAGACTCGATCATATCAAATTGGACTCCTTTACTCAAGCATATTTTATTGGTATTGGTGGAATTGGTATGTCTGCCTTAGCGCGATACTTTAAGTCAATTGGCTGGAAAGTAGCTGGTTATGATAAGACGCCATCTGCTTTAACAAATAGTTTAATTGAAGAGGGTGTAAAAATTCATTTTGAAGATCTTGGTTCGACCTTTCTTACGGAAATAGCGTCCATTGATGAATGCATCTTCATTTACACTCCAGCCATCCCTGCGGATCACAAAGAATTGTGCTTTGTAAAGGAAAAAGGATTGCCACTTTTTAAACGTTCAGAGATTCTTGGATTGATCACACGTCGGAGCAAAGGATTGGGTGTAGCGGGCACTCACGGAAAAACGACCACGAGTTCCATGCTTGCCCATATTTTGAAGGAATCAGATCTGGGATGTAATGCTTTTTTAGGTGGAATTGCATCCAATTTTAATTCGAATCTCGTCGTTCATCCAGGGGCTGAATTGACAGTGATCGAAGCGGACGAATTCGACCGCTCCTTTCTTCAGCTCAAACCTTTTGCCTCTATTGTCACCTCTACCGATTCAGATCACCTGGATATTTATGGGGACACCGATGAGTTTTTACGAGGATTTCAGCAATATACGGGCTTGATCGATCCGAATGGGATTCTTGTAAAACGTGAAGGTTTGGAGGTCTTTTCCGAGGCAAGAACAGTAACTTATGCGATTGATTCACCGACGGCTGATTATTCTGGTAAGGGTTTAAGGGTAGTGAATGGTCGTTTTTGCATGGATGTTCGGACGCCAAATGGTCTCTGGAACGAAGTGCATATGGGTATTCCAGGGATCCATAATGCCGAGAATGCACTCGCTTGTATTGCCATGTTGCAGTTTCTGGGACTTTCAGAAGAAACGATTCGTGAGGGACTTAGAAGTTTCAAAGGAGTAAAACGCCGATTCGAATACCACATCAAAACGGAAAATTTAATTTACATTGATGATTATGCACATCATCCGACGGAGATCCATGCATTGATTTCTTCTGTTCGGCTGCTTTATCCGGATAAAAAGATTACGGGAGTATTTCAGCCCCATCTATTCACTCGAACGCGGGATTTTTTTGAGGGATTTGCTGCAGAACTTTCCAAATTAGATGAGTTAATAATAATGCCGATTTACCCAGCCAGAGAACTTCCAATTCCTGGCGTGACCAGCGATGCATTACTCGAAGAGGTTACTTGTCAGCATAAACATTTACTGGATCATCAAGGGGTAATAGAGTATTTAGGAAGTACCGATAATCAGGTTGTTTTAACCATAGGAGCAGGAGATATAGATCGTATTGTGGAACCACTAAGCAAGGTGTTGAAATGAAAAGGTGGCTTCGCATAACGTTATGGGTCCTTTTTGCTGCTGGGGTAGTTACTGTCTTGGTGTTTTCACAGCAAACACAGGAGGCTCGATCCATGAAAAAGACTGATATGGATATTCTGATTCATGTGACCGGTGAGAATGCTTTCCTGAATGAACATGAACTCTATACACGTCTTAAACGAAGAGGATATGTGTTTGAAGGTCAGATGAAAAAGGACCTGAAAATTGGTGCGATTGAGAAATTTATTTCTGCAATGACCGAAGTGAAATCCGTTCGTGTTTTTACGGAGATCGGCAGCGGGTGGAAGGTGGATGTAGTCGTTCGAAAACCTATCGCCCGCATTTTCAATAGATATGGAGAGACCTATTACCTGGATGAGGATGGAGTGGTCATGCAAACATCTCCAATTCATACCGCGAGGGTAGTGGTCGTGAGTGGGTATCTGAAGGACCGTCCCAGCTCGATTTCTGTTCCAGACATTATCAACAATGACTCTTTGAAAAGTATTCGAAAGCTCGACGATGTCTACCGTATTTCAAATTATGTTTGTAAAGACCCCTACATGCAATCGCTAATCGGCCAGATTCACCTGAAAAAAGACGGAGATTTTGTGTTGATTCCGATCGTAGGTGGTCAGGAGATCATCTTCGGAACTGCGAATACCGACAAAGAAGTAAACGAAAAATTCCGAAAGTTAAAGATCTTCTACAAGGAAGCGATCCCTTATGAAGGCTGGGATAAATACACAGAAATAAATCTCAAATACGATCGTCAGATCGTTGGGAAAACAAGAGATAATAACGAAGAGGAAAATTAAGAGATTATGTCAAAGATCATTGTTGGACTGGATATAGGGACTACCAAGATTGCTTGTTTCGTTGGAAGAAAGAACGAACACGGGAAGATTGAGATCCTTTCGATGGGTAAAAGTGAATCGTTAGGTGTAACCCGTGGTATGGTGGCTAACATCGAAAAGACAGTGCAATCGATCAAAGTGGCTGTAGAAGAAGCGCAAGAACGTGTGGAAGGTCAGCTCACTGTGCGTGTGGTAAATGTGGGTATTGCAGGACAGCATATCAAAAGTTTGCAGCACAGAGGAATTCACACACGAAACAGTATCGATGTGGAAATCTCTCAAACGGATATCGACGCTCTGGTAGATGATATGTACAAGCTGGTAATGCAGCCGGGAGAGGCTATCGTTACGGTGCTTCCACAAGAGTATATCGTGGATAACGAACAGGGGATCAAGGATCCGATTGGTATGCTGGGACGTAGACTGGAAGCTAATTTCCATATCATCACCGGACAGATTGGGGCCTCAATGAACATAACCAAATGTGTGGAGAAATCCGGACTGGAAGTAAAAGAGATCATTTTAGAGCCGATCGCCTCTGCTGATGCAGTACTTTCCGACGAAGAAAAAGAAGCGGGTGTGGTATTGGTAGATATAGGTGGAGGAACAACGGATGTGGCTATTTTCCATGAAGGAATCATTCGTCATACCGCAGTGATTCCATTTGGAGGAAATGTGATTACAGAAGACATCAAAGAAGGTTGTACGATCATGCGTCGCCAGGCAGAAATGTTGAAGACGAAATTCGGTTCGGCACTGGCTTCTGAAAGTCAGGAAAATGAGATCGTTTGTATCCCTGGATTGCGTGGAAGAGACCCGAAGGAAATCACCATTAGAAATTTGGCGAGCATCATTCAGGCACGAATGGAAGAGATCATCGAACTCGTTCATTATGAGATCGTGAATTCAGGCTATTCAAAAAAACTGATCGGTGGGATCGTCGTGACAGGTGGGGGTGCACAATTGAAGCACATTACACAGCTATTTGAATACATTACAGGCATGGATACACGTGTGGGGTATCCAACCGAACATCTGGCTAACAATAATCACATTGATAATCTTACAAGTCCAATGTATTCGACCGGTATTGGTTTGGTTCTGAAAGGCTTTGAAGCAATGGAGAAAAATATGCCAACAACAGAGGCGGCAAGTGCTGGATCTGTGAAGACACATTCTGAAAAAAACAGAGGGTCATTTTTTGACTCAATTATCAAAAGAGGCGCTAGTTGGTTTAGCGAAGATGATTAAATTTGCAAATGAGTAAAACGAGGGAATATGGAGTTTGATTTACCAAAAGACACGAGCTCGATCATTAAGGTGATCGGTGTAGGAGGTGGAGGAAGTAATGCCGTTAACCACATGTATAACCAAGGCATCATTGGTGTCGATTTCATCGTATGTAATACGGATCGTCAGGCGCTGGATATTTCCCCTGTTCCCTTCAAGATTCAGCTTGGAACATCCCTGACAGAAGGGTTGGGTGCGGGTGCGATGCCTGAGATCGGAATGAATGCTGCAATCGAGAATATTGATGAGATCCGTGAAGTACTGAGCAAGAATACGAAGATGGTTTTCGTTACTGCAGGTATGGGAGGAGGTACCGGTACAGGTGCCGCGCCTGTAATTGCACAAACGGCTCGCGAGATGGGGATTCTTACGGTTGGTATTGTTACAGTGCCTTTTGGTTTCGAAGGAAGAAAAAGAAGACAGCAAGCTGAAGAAGGATTGGAAAGAATCCGTGAGAATGTTGATACCTTGTTGGTGATCAACAACGAACGTCTTCGTGAGATCTCTGGAAACTTGACACTGGGAAATGCATTCGCTCAGGCAGATGATGTATTGACCATTGCAGCTAAAGGAATCGCTGAAGTGATCTCTGTTACAGGATCGATTAATGTGGATTTCAATGATGTGAGAACGGCTATGAAAGACAGTGGCCACGCGATTATGGGTAGTGCCACAGCGGAGGGTGAGGATCGTGCGATTACTGCGGTACAGAAAGCGCTTTCTTCTCCATTGTTGAATGACAATGATATCAATGGTGCACAATATGTCTTGTTGAATATCACTTACGGAGATAAGGAAGTATTGATGGATGAGATCTCTGAGATCACTGATTACATTCAGGAAGAAGCAGGTTCTACTGCTGATGTGATCTGGGGTCATGGATACGACGCTACGCTTGGGGATAAAATTGGAATTACGTTGATCGCTACGGGGTTTAACTCCACTCCGATCACGGGTTTTGAGAAAGCACCGGCTAAAACGGTGCGTTCATTGGAAGAAGAACCAAAGAACGAGATTGTTCGACCTTTGGATTCACCAACACAAGTTAATTCGTATACTCCACCCAGCGTAACAGAAGAACTAAAAGCAGAACCATTTCTGAAAAATGAATTGGA